>CAYZBO010000001.1:0-19744 GCA_964476665.1 uncultured Chryseobacterium sp.
ATCATCAGCCCTCCTGTCGGTCTATCCGATTGCGTTTATGAGTTGAATCCGTGAAACAAGCCGCTTGGCCTTTGGTGTCTTTCGTTGCATCGTTCTGTCTGGATCGATCGGAGTACTTTGGCGCTCCTCAAGGGTGCGGGAATGCTGTAGGTCCGACTAGTGCGTGTGGTACGCTGCTGGCGCATGTAGCTATTCAGCTTTCGGATGTGCTGATGACCGTGCTCTGATCGACATGATCCAATAGTGCCATGTTCTACGTTCAGTATCACGGTTATGCCAATATTGAAGCATGGGAGTACCTTGTTTCAACCATTTACTTGTCGGCTTTGTTTTTTTATTTTGCAAGAAAAAAATCGCAAAACATTAAAAATAATCCAGAGTATTCATATTTAATGTGGGGCTTGTATGCAAAAGTTATAGGTGGTTTGTTTTTTAGTTTAATTTATTTTTATTATTACAAGGGTGGGGATACCATTGCATATTTTTATTCTGCAGTTGCTATGAGCAAACTAGCGAAAATAGATCTGATAGGTTATTTTAATGTGCTCTTTGGTGAAAATTCTATGGAAAATAGAACCTATTTCAATTTTAGTACAGGATATCCTTATGCATATGTTTATTTTGATCATCGCACCTTTTTTGTTATCAGGGTGATCAGCCCGTTGGTGATACTCGCGCTGGACAGCTACCTGATCACCACCGTTGTTCTCGCCAGTCTTTCATACCTGGCGATCTGGCGTTTGTACCGCACCATGGTAAGCTATTTTCCGGACCTGCGAAAGGAGCTTGCCTGGGCTGTCCTGTTCATGCCATCGTGCATTTTCTGGGGCTCGGCGATCTTGAAGGACACCTTCACCCTCAGTGCTGTGGCCATGTGGGTGCACTGCATCGATGAAGTCTTTTACAAGAAGCGATATGGCCCAATGAAGGTGGTGGCGTTGCTCCTTAGTGCCTTCGTTATGATCATGGTGAAGCCCTATATCTTCATGGTACTCCTGCCGGTAACGCTGGTGTGGGTGTTCTATTTCCGGGTAGTCTCCATCAAGAGTTCGGTCATCAAGTTCGTGGTCTTGCCGATCAGCATGGTGGTGCTCTTCGTTGCTTCGATAACGTTGTTGCTCCGATTGGAGTCAAGTCTGGGGAAGTTCTCCCTACAGAACGCGATCGTTACCATCGAGGTGAACCAGGCGGACATGAAACGGTCCGAGCAGTACGGCGAGAACTATTTCGACATCGGCGAGTTCGATGGTACATGGACCGGCCTGCTGGGTAAGTTCCCGGTGGCCTCGATGGCAGGTTTGTTCAGGCCATTCCTTTGGGAGGCGCGCAACGTGGTGATGGCCCTGAGCGGTGTGGAGAATCTATGGTTGTTGTGGCTCTTCGCATCCACTGTGTATAGGGCGGGTCCTGGTTTTTTCCTGCGAGCGGCCACTGCGATGCCTCTGTTGCTGATGTCCTTGTTGTTCGCGATCATGCTGGCTTTTGTGGTGGGTGCCACGACGCCCAATTTCGGGGCCTTGGTGCGCTTCAAGATACCATTGATACCGTTCCTGGTATCCGGTATGTTCATGGTCCGGTATATCACTGCCATCCGGGATCATGAGCGTCTTCGTGGACGGCTGATCGACCTGTCCGAATTTGCGAATGGTACAGGTTCCATGCTGATGCCCTCCCGCTCCAGCGCACGACGAAGAGCAGGAGTGAGGGGGGGCAAGGTCCGAACCAAGCACAGGTGAGCAATGGAACATTCGGGCTTGGTGGTCTTTGTGGGGTTCTGGGGGGTGGCTGATCCTCTCACCACCGCATCGTTCCTGCCTACCATCGAATTCTTTCGACGAAAGGGGTATGCGAGTGGAACATTACTTGCCACGGTGGAACGGGGCGATACGATCGATAGGACATCGCTGCCGGACCATGTGGAACATGCAGCCTTGCTGGCATCCCGCTTTCCCTTGCGTGCCGTTGCTAGAGCGTGGGACCTGTGGAATCTTCCGCGCCAGCTTGAGCATGCTTTGCACGGTCGTAAGGTCGCCTTGTTCGTTGCTCGATCGACACTGGCGGGAGCCATACCATTGGCTTTGGGTCGGGGCGCTTCAGCACCCTACATAGTGGAAAGCGCTGAGCCACATACGGAGTACATGGTGCAATGTGGTAATTGGTCGGAACGTTCGCTTTCCGCGCGTGTGGGTGCAGCGCTCGAACGCTCGGTCCTGCGGAATGCAGCTGGCATCATGACGGTCTCCGGTCGTTATGCTGACAGGCTGCGAAAAGAAGGGGCGGACCCATCCCGTATCCGGGTCATCCCGTGTACAGTTGATCTGGAACGCTTCAAATTCGTTCAAGCGGATCGAGAGCGAAAGCGCAGGGAGCTGGGCTGGGATGCCAGTGACCTGGTCGCGGTGTATCTGGGCAAGTTCGGTGGGATGTACCATGATGAGCTTGCATTCAAGGCATTCGGCGGATTTCAAAAGTGGGCTGGAGAACGCGGAAGGGTGTTGGTGCTGACACCGACCTCGGAGGCGGAAGTGCGTGCTGGATGCGCTGGTCAAGGTGTGGACCAAGCACGCCTCCATGTGCTGCGTGTCGCACATGGCGAGGTTCCCGCATATCTCAGTGCCTGCGATCTGGCGTTCTCGACCTACAAAGGCACTCCTGCAAGTGCCTTTTTGAGCCCGGTGAAGAACGGAGAATACTGGGCCAATGGGCTGCCTGTCATCATGACCCGTGGTGTGGCGGACGACAGCGATCAGATTGCTGGCGCTTCCGCAGCAGGCGCCTTGTTCGACCCTGGTGGGGATGACCTCTGGGCGGCGTTGCAGCGTGTGTCATCGATACTGGCTCAGGAAGGTCAACGGGCGAATACGATGGAATTCGCCCGCAAGTATCGCTCACGCGATCTGATGGAGAAGGCCTATGATGACCTGCTTTTGGGGGCGGGCCTGCTCCAGGGGGGGGGCGCATGGAGCGAAGGGTGAATCAGGCGTGCCGTATCCCGACCCAATGGCCGAATGCTTTCAAGGGGCGACCATCCCGTAAGTAGCTTTTGGCCATTATCAGGTCGCATTTGCGTGCGAACCGCCTTTGCTGGCGGATTGTAACGAGCTCCGGCCGATCCTTGAGCCAATGCACAATGTGGCGATATCCACGCGCCAGGCCGTCCAGGTTGCTCATCGCGGATGTGCCGGTCCTGCGATAATACAGAACGATCTGGTCCGTGAAGCCGTATCTGCGTCCCTTGGCAAGGGTCAGGTAGAGGAGCAGATCTTCCGCGTGCGTGGTGTCCTCGTCGTATCGGAGCTTCATGTCATGTTCAATGCGCACCATCCACGTGGGGCCGAAGAAGCAGTTCCCGCTCAGCGCGAGCAGCTCGTCGAAAGGTTCTCCAAGGAACGAAGGGGAGTAGCTTTGAAGGACATTGGTCATGCTGCGGTCCATCATCAGCACTGCGCCGTCAACGAACGAAAGGCCTGGGTCGCGGTCGAACACGGACAACCGGCTGCTCAGGCTGTTGGGCGTGAGTACGTCGTCGGCATCCAATGTCACCAGGAATTCACCCCGGACTTTTTCAAGGGCTCTGTTCCGTGCGCCGCTGATGCCCCTGTTCTCCTGATGGATGACGGTGATCCGGGGATCGGTAAAGGAGGCAGCCACGGATGCAGTGTCGTCCGTACTTCCGTCGTTCACCAGTATCAGCTCCCAGTGTTGATGGTCCTGTGCCAGCACGCTTTCAACAGCCTCGCGAAGAAAAGGACCTGCATTGTAGGCCGGCATGATGACGGAAACGAGATGCTGGCTTTGATCCATGGCTTTCCTGTCGACGAGTGGAGCCCAAAAGTACTCCGTGGCATGCGGGCCTTGGGTCTTTGTCAACCGTCCGTGGGGCCCTGGATGAAGCGTGCGATACGGTCCAGGAGTTGGTCATATCCCATCGACCGGGCAAACTCCATCCGCGCTTGCTGCTTGTCAGCCGCATTGGTTTTGGGCAATTCGGCCAATACTTGGTCGATCGCAGCTGATATGGGCAGGCTTGGTTCCATCATCGTGATGTGATCACGCACATGCATCATATCCATCATATGTGAAGCCAGTATCGTACGCCCGCTCCGTAGATACTCGAGCACCTTGTGCGGGTGTGCCGTTTCCCGGGGATACTTCACGGTGTCGTAGGAAATGAGGAGCAGGTCCATGGCGCGCAGCCATACATCGATCCGGTCGAACGGGATGGGACCTGTGAGGACCACGTTCGGAAGGGTCGTCAACCGTTCCCACAAGGCCGCATCAGCAGGTTTGTTCCCACCCAGGTCTCCCCCCATGGGGCCCATGAGATAGAGCCAATGTTGTGGATATCGTTCAGCAATTTGCACAAGAGGCGCAAGGTCGAGGTAAGGGATGGCCAGATTGCCCAAGTAGCCCATCTTGGTTCCAGGCGGCAGCTCTGGTGGGTGGGACATGTCCTGGCGTTTGGTGGATAGCCCATGGGGCAGTTGCATGACATGCGCATCGCTGGCTTGGACATGTTCGCGCATGCGATCGGAGATGAGGATGATGCCATCCGCAAGCTGCGCCGGACGGCGCAGGTCGCTCGGCCTGGGCAGGTCCATCACATGCAGGAGGCGGTATAGGGCGCCGGTGCGCTCGGTAAGGTGTCTGAACCGGTACAGGTCGAAGTTCCAGAGCAGGTCGAAGCGCCCTCCGCATGCGGTAGCGATCCGCTGCAGGTAGCGGGCCTCTGCTTGTGCGCACAGACGTTCTGGAAGGAACCTCATCCCCCGAAGCGGACGGGGTGCGGAGACCAGGGTCGGTGTGTCGCCATTTTGCGCCGCGACGCGGATGCTGTCGCTGTACCGGGGACCCAGGAAGTAGACCCTGGCGCCAGCGTCCCACGCAGCCTGTGCATAATGGTGCTTGGACACCCGTTGCGAGCCCCACGGTTCTGGTGAAACCACCAGGATGCGTTTCCCCTTCCAAAAGGATGGCGACTTGCCGGATGGTCGTCCTGGAGCACCTGATGGCGGGTCCTGTACCTTCATCGCTGGGATTGCACGTAGGGAGTTCAATGGTCCATTGTTGCACGCTTCCACGATGCAGCTTCCGAGCGGATGGACTGCAAGGCGTTCAAATACGCCTTACCAACAGCTTCCGGCGATACTCGGTGAGCCATGTGGGATGCGATCTTGAACGGGTCGACCACGAGCGCTGCTTTCCAGTTCCGCGCTATGGCACGGGCCCATTCTTCTGCATTGTTCGTTGGTATGAACCAGCCCATGCCGTCCTCGAGGTATTCGCGGATGGCCGGAATGTCCGACGCGAGGATCGGGATGCCGCAACAAAGCGCTTCCGCACAAACAACGGAGAACGTCTCATAGTCGGATGCATGCAGCAGGGCGTGCGCCTCTCTCATTTCGCGTGCAACCTCTGCGGGTTGCAGGTGGCCGAGCAGCTCCACGTACGGCTCCACGCCGGCCTCCCGGATCGCTTGCCTTATGGGGGTCATGTCCGCACCGCCGCCAGCCAGACGAAGTACAACCTTATACCCAGCCCTGCGCAATAGTGCCACGGCCTGTATTAACACGTCCGGGCGTTTGATGGATCGCCAACTGGCTATGGCGAAGAACCGACCTTCGCGCTCCGCAACGGGGGGGGCGGGCTTGAAAATTGACGTATCGACCACATTGGCCACTGTGAACGTTCGCATATCCGTGGTTCGCGCGAATCGTTGTATATCCGTTGCGAGTGCTTGCGATACAGTGATCAGCGGTATGCCCTTTCGGAAGATCGCACGGATCCGTTCAAGCCCAGCGGAAGTGCTATGGAATTCAAAGTGGTAGGCGCTCCAGTGTTCGGTAATGATCCACGGCACACGCATGAACCATCGCAGCAGCCGGGCATGCGATAGCAGCGGATAGGCGATGTGGAAGTTGATCACATCATGCCGCACGCTTCGGTCACGGGTGATCCATGCCCACAGCACCATGAGGGTGGTAAGCCATTCAATGGGCAGCCATCGCTGCAGTGGAATGGTAAGCAATAGTGACCGGTCTGCACAAAGCGAAGTCGTCGTCAGGCGAAATGGCCGACCCCGGCGGACCTCGATATGCCAGACCTCTCTTTGGACCTCATCCGGAAGAGCGTTGACGTGGCGTTCGATGAAAGGCGTTTCCGTTGGCGCAAGAACATTGGGATACCAATTGGTGATATGGAGCACACGCATCGGAAGGACAGGATGCCACCCTCACGAAGTGTTGGCGGACCGTCCAAATGTAGATGCGCACCAACCATGCTCGTGCTGGTCATCTGAATGTACTGGTGCAGGGAAGCTGCTGGGGGGCACAGGGGCAACCAATACCTTTGGCAGAATGGACCTCGAAAGCCGCGCCACCGTGATCTTTGAGCACTTGCCGAAAACAGCAGGAAGCACGATGTACGATATCCTACTGCGGCAGTATCGCGGGGTGGCCCAATTCCGTGGAGCCTCCTTGGAGCGTGATCGCTGGAGGGTCCACGATACGTTCTGCGAACTCACGGAAGGAACGCGCAACAGCTTCGGGTTGATCTACGGCCATGGCGTGCTCGCGTTCGATCCCTTGGTCCGCTCACCGAAGAAGTACATTACGTTCCTTCGCGATCCCTACCAACAGCTCGTGAGCGGTTTCTTCTACATCAAGCGAGCCAGTTGGAACCAACACCATCAAGCAGTGGCTCGTCTGGCCACCGTTGGCGACTATCTGGAGTATACGGTGGACAAGGGCTTCGACAATATGCAGACGCGGTACATGAGCGGTGACCCACAGGTCATCGGTCCGCGGGAGGAACGTACGGGGTATGCTGTCGTAGATGCGCCGATATATGACCGGGCCATTACGAACCTGGAGCGCTTCTCTGTCGTGGGACTTACAGAGGAGTTCGATGCGTCCATTCTTTTGATGGCTGATGCGCTGGGTTGGCGACGACACCTGAACTATCGTGTTCTGAACCGTACGCAGGGCCGTCCCGACCCCGTGCCGGACGCGCGTTTGGCTGAACGGTTCGCTCAGGTCTACAAGTGGGATATCGCCCTGTATCGAGCAGCTGAAGAGCGCTTCACCGATGCCGTGAGCAACGCTGGTCCCGGATTCAGTGTCCGCCTTCGGAACTTCCGACGCGTCAATTCAGCCTATCAATTCCTTGGTCGATTGCTGCGGCGGTAGGCACCTGCGCTCACGGATGCTCCGGTCATCCTCCCCACGTCCGTCTGCACGGGGTTCGGCAGCGAGATGCCTGTGCAGCAAGATGGGTTGGCGGTTCTGGGCCGTTGGTCGGTGCATTTGTTGGTATTGGGGCCGGGTGCAGCGCTATGTGACGATCTGATCGGCGGATCGCATCTTATTTGGAGGGGGGGGCGGCTCCGGTAAGCGGGTCTTCAGCACGTGTATGATATGCACAGCCAACATGAGATATCCCAACGCGCCTGTGATGGAATAATACCACAAGGCATCCATCAGATCGATCTTCTGCTGGAAGATGATCACGGTGAGCACGGCCCGGTTGATCACCATGAGCAGGTTGAAAACAAGGATGGACCGTTGTGCGCGAATTACCCTGAGTACGGAGATGACCGGTTCCACGCTAAGTCGGGCCCCGAAATACACGGTCAATAATGCAGCCATGGAGCCGCTCATGCTCCACTCTTCACCGAAGATCAGAACGAATATCGGCTCGGCACCGAACCAGATGATCACCGCAGGTGCCAGGCCCATCACACCTGTCCATCTCATCATGCTCAGGGTGATCGGTAACAGGGCTTTTTCGCCTCTTTCTTGCGCGGTATGTGCTGCTTTTTGATAGAAGGTTCCCGAGAGTGAATATCCGAAGAGGCGCAAAGGAATGCCCAGCAAACCGATGGCCAGTGAATACTGTCCGAACGCAGCCAGTCCGAACAACTTTGGTATCCAAAGGGCAGGGAACTGGTTGCTGACCGTGTTCAGTAGCAGCGCGGGAACATCGTATAGCGGAAAGCTCTTGTATTTGACGGCCGTCCTTCGAAGATCGCCCATGCGAGGAAGCCTTCCGAAGCTGGACCACGGCTCGTTCAGGATCACACGCACATTGGTGAAGGTGGACGCGCCCCTCAGGAACAGTTCCGAGGCGAGCAGACCGAGGAATCCAGGTCCGACGAATGATCCGTAGGCAATGGCGACCAGTTTGCTGGCTGCGTTGACCATGCTTCCCACGACGAACCCCTTCTTGTACTTGTACTTCACCACCGTCGCCACTTGGCTGGTCTGGGCAGTTGCACCCAACAGGATCAGAACGGGAAGAAAGAAGATCCCAAGCCCAAGTGCTGAGGCGTCCAATAGTTCAATGACCGCTTCATGCCCGATCAGAAGTACGAGGGTGGTTAGAATGGCAAGGAGCAAGGCCGTTGTGTTCCCGGTCGTGCGTAGCAGCCTTATCTCCTCTTCGTCCCTGCTCAAGAACATGGCCTTTTCATACTGCAGCGTGGCCACCGAAAGGGCGACAGAGGAAAAGGAAAAGAGCAGTCCGAAGGCACCGTAGGCCTCGGGAGAGTACAGCGAAACGATGATCGGCGTGAAAATGAACTGGAGCAGCACGGTCACCAAGCTCCGCGCCGAGGTGAACATCGAGTTCCTGGCGAAGGGACTTGACCACAGTGCTTTCGCGCGGTCCTTCAACTGTTTCCGGTCCATGCAGGGGGATAATGGACGTGGGTCGGACCTGCTGGGACTACCAGGAAGGTTTCCAGTTCACAAAGGTAGCGGCCGATGTTCGCGCTTGTCTTTCGATGTAGGGCCGCGTAGATCGGGGCGGTGGATGTTCGCATGTAGGATGGATGTGGTCCTTGGGTCCGGGTTCTTGGGCCATAGCGGGGGTATGGAGGTTGATATGGTCCGATCGCGCCATCTTTGGCTGGTGGTCGGGACTTGTGCAGCCTGCACATCACCCATTCGCAGGCCGCAGAGCACGGAGCCAGCAGGCGAACTGGTCATCACAGTACAACATGGCGCAACGGGAGCTGATACTTTGCACGCGCAACCGAGGCAAGCAACAGGAGTTGGAAATGCTCCTCGGTGGCGCGTGGCGCTTATGGTCCTTGGATGACGTGGGTGTTCTGGACGAGTTGCCTGAAACGGGGCGCACGTTGGAACAGAATGCGCTCCAGAAGGCGAAGTATGTTGCGGCGATCACTTCAAAGCCATGCATGGCGGACGATTCAGGCTTGGAGGTGATCGCGCTGGATGGTGCGCCTGGCGTGGATTCCGCCCATTTTGGCGGACCGTCCCGTGATGCTGGGGCGAACATGCGAAAACTGCTGGACGCCATGGCTGATCGCATAGACAGACGGGCACGTTTCCGGACGGTCCTCGCCTATGTGGATGGTGAGCAGGAACTGCTGTTCCAAGGAGTTGTGAACGGACATTTGAACGCCCAACCCCGTGGTAAAGGGGGGTTCGGTTATGATCCACTGTTCATTCCTGACGGAAGCGTTAGGACGTTCGCCGAAATGGACCTGAGGGAAAAGGCGGCCATCAGCCATCGAACGGCAGCGATCAACGCGTTCATGACCTGGGTCGCAATGCATCCGGAGAAGGCAGGCATCGGTCGAACTTCCTGAAGGACCAATGCCGTTTTGTGGTCGGACCGGCTCCTGATCGTCGATCACTTCTCGGTCAGCCGCAGCTCCAATGGTTCAATTGGTCATCTGATGAGGTAGTAGCTCCCTGCTGTAAAGGCTCACTCCGCAGCGGGACACGATGGAGAGGATGCGTTCCTGTTCCACACTGGACAGTGAATGGCGCCATTGTTCGAGCTGGGCCATGGGGTCGGCCAGATGGTTGCCGCCACGTGTGGTGCGGCTCGGGCGCCGGGCGATCTCAAGGGCTTCCCGTGGAACCGTCATCTGCCAGGCAGAAAAGATCCGCCGCAATGTAGGCTCCGTGTTCAGAACGAGTTCCTCATAGGTCACCGTTGTCCAGTCCAGTCCATTCCTCGGATGGCCGAGTATCCATGCGTTGTTGATGCACCATACCCGAGCGAGATGTTCCTCGAAATGATGGATCGGGCCAATGACATCACTGATCTGCCGCACCACCCCATCGTAGCGATGGCGTGGTGGTTGCTCGAACGAGTTCTTGTCCCATGCGCCAAAAGCCTTCATCGAGGCCACAACGGCGCATGGATGACGCACCAAGAGCACCGGTTTGGGAAGCTCGAATCGTTCGGTCACCCACGGCAGCAACAGGTTGCCACGGACGAACTTCACCACCAGTCGCTCTGCTGATGCAAGCATCGCTGGTGTGGTGGAAGAAGTAAGATAAGGGCTCAGCAGTTGGCCGCTGAAAAGTCGCATGAACATTTGCTCCGCTTCGGGCCAATCGGCATCCTCGGGTATATGCTGCCGTGCCCAGAATCCCAGTTTGCCGACTTCGGGGTTGCGAACCCTGTCCAGTGGTTCCCAGATGGTGGCTGTGCGCGGAATGGTGGCCAGCATTTCCTCAAGCCAGGTGCTGCCACCCCGTGGTGAGGCAAAAAGGAGCAGCGCCTTGGTCGGGTCCACAAAGACCCGCCCTTCCAGCAGTCGCAAAGCCTGCTCGGACCTGCGATGTCGCCAACGTGCACGAAGGCCCGATATCAAGCGTCCAAGCATGGTCAAATGTAACGTAGCTGATAGGGACGCTCATCCAACACGTGTGGATCGTTCAATGAATGCGTCGATCAGTGCATTTATCGCTTCCCCCGTTCCGATCCCCGCCGCCTCCAGCATTTTGGGGTAGATGCTTGCCTTGCTGAAGCCGGGCACGGTGTTCACTTCAATGGTGACGAGCTCCGAGCCTGTCCAGATATGGTCCACGCGCACCATGCCCCGGCAATCCAACGCACGCGCGATATCGGTTGAGCGCTGCTGGACCAGCTCGGTCACCTCGGGTGGGAGATCGGCCGGGACGGTCTCGACCGTATCCGCCGCGTGGTACTTCGCCTCGTAGTCGAAGAACTCCCGCGATGTGCTGATCTCGCAGACAGGCAGGGCCGTGTACCGGCCATCCACGATCAGCACCCCGCACGTCACCTCCCGGCCTGTGACGCCGCGCTCCACAAGTAGGAAGGGGCATTCCTTGAAGGCTGTGTCCAAGGCATCCTGCAACTCGGTGGCCGAACGGACCTTGGTTACGCCCAGGCTGCTTCCGCTTTGGTCCGGCTTGACAAAACAGGGGAAGCCGATGGCGGACATCTGTTCCTGATCAACACGCCCCCCCTGCTGTAGTCGCACGGAAGCAGCGACCGGGAATCCCAGGTCGCGCAGCATCGCCACGGTGGCGTACTTGCTCATGGTAATGGCCATGTTCAGCACCCCGCCCGTCTGGTAAGGCACGCCCAGCATGTCCAGGTAACCCTGCAGGACGCCGTTCTCGCCCGGGGCGCCGTGGATGGCGATGAGCGCACCCTGGATGGGTTCCGGGCGTCCGTCCAGTTCCACTGAAAAGGATCCAGGGTGGAAGACCAACTCTTTTTCGTTCGGGTCGTGTGCCCGCCATCCGTCCGCCTGCACAGTGATGAGCACCACCTGGTATCGGTGCCGATCGATGGCGGTCAGCATGGTCTGAGCGCTTTGCATGCTGATGACTGACTCGCCGGTGAAGCCGCCGCGGAGGATGGCGATCAGGGGACGTTGGCGTTGCATGATGGATGAGTTGGCGGCGAAGTTGATGCGCCGGTCCCCCTGCTGCGACCGCGTTGCCTGCGACACTTTGCACAGCGCACGGTTCGTCGTGCGGAGGCGGCTACATTTGCACGTCGCACGCATGAAGCTCCTTCCTCCCGTTCTGCTCGCCGGCCTGCTGCTACTGGCGGGCTGGTTCGCGCTGCGGTCCTATACGCGGCACGACACCGTTGTGCGCGTTCCCGACCTTGCCGGAATGACGATGAATACCGCCCAGGAGACCTTGGAGGCCAGGCAATTGAGCGCGGTCGTGATCGATTCGGTCCATCGGGAAGGTGGTGTTCCTGGCAGTGTGGTCGATCAGGACCCGGATATGGGAGCGGAAGTGAAGCCGGGCCGCAAGGTGTATCTTGTCATGAACGCGGTACAGCCTCCCATGATCGACATGCCCCGGCTGGAGGACCTTTCCAAGCGTCAGGCGCTGTCGGTCCTCGAGATCCTTGGACTGCGGGTGGCGGGCATGGTGTATCGCCCCGATCCGTGCGTGGACTGTGTGCTTGAGCAGCAGTTGGACGGCCAGCGGATCGAGGCTGGTGCCCGGATCAGGCGGGGTGCCTCCGTGACCCTTGTGCTTGGAAGCGGTGTCAATGGGGAGCGTGTTCCCGTCCCGGACCTGCACGGGTTGAACGGAGCAGAGCTGGCGACCTTGTTGAACATGGCATCGCTCAACCGGGGGCTGGTTGTCGTGTGCGATGGCTGCAATACCCGGGGCGATTCCGCGTTGGCCCGGGTGTACCGACAGTCGCCAGCGCCTCGTGCTGATGCCTTGATCCCCATGGGTTCGCCGATCGATGTGTGGTTGACCATGGACACAACGGGGCTCCGTCCACAGGTCGGATGGAACGACCCTGGAAGATATGCCACCAATGACAGCATCGATGCGGTTGAATGACTTGTTCCTGTCCTTGTGCCTGATGGTGCTTCCCTTGGTGATGATGGCCCAGGGCGAGGTGCTTCGCGCGTTGCCTGTCCGCTCCCCGGAAGGGCATCCACGGCCCCTCGTGAAATCCGCGACGAACGAGCATTTCATCTATTTGTATGAGGCGCAGGAGCTGCCGCTGATGGACGATTTTTCCATCGATAGAACGCGAAAGCGCTGGGCGACCGCCACGGATGAAGGAGTGAGCCTCTCTGAGACCATCTACGGCTTGGAGGTGGCGGGGGCCTCCACACCGCAGATGATGTACGCGGATGACACCACGTTCCGTTTCACGGTGGATCTGACCGATCCGGATGCTCCGGTCGTAACGCGACAGCCCCTTCCCGTGGTGCAGCTGACCGTGCGTGATGTGAGTGCCTATCCACCCGCAGAGTCGGTGGTCGATGCGTGGCCGGCTTATTTCATCTACGACACGCTGCAATCACCGCCCGAGGACACGCTGTTCCTTCAGTCTCCCGCCTATGTGCAGGATTCGCTGCGGGTCTACACCGTTGAGCCGGACCCGCGCCGGTACCTGATGAACAACGTGAGCACCCCCATGGTCCTGTGGGAGGACGACGATGTCTACGTGAACGGCACCTATGGCATCGCTCCTCCCACCATCGGAGTGGCGACGTTCGATGGACTGGCACGGGATGGCTATCCCTACAACTTCGCACAATACAGCTCGTACGGCATCGCCGACAGACTGACCTCCGTCCCCATCGATCTGTCCTATTCCGCGGCGGACTCGATCTATCTGAGCTTTTTCGTTCAGCCGCGCGGATTGAGCGGTGATGCGGAGGTGCAGCCGCAGGACAGCCTCGTGTTGGAACTGTATGCGCCTTCGGAGGATGCGTGGGTCCGAGTATGGCGCACACCTTATTACACCAGTGATCTGTTCCGGCAGGTGATGGTGCCCATCAAGGAAGCGCGCTTTCTGCAACAGGGCTTCCGGATGCGGTTCCTGAATTACGCCACGCTGAGCGGGTCGTTCGATCACTGGCACCTGGATTACGTTCGTTTGGCTGCGGATCGCTCGTTCAGTGATACCGTCATCGTGGACATGGCCTACACGGAGCCGGAATCGACCCTGCTGCAGACCTACACGTCGGTCCCGTTCCATGCTTTCGAACAGGCGCCGGCGAGCTACATGGCCATCAGCAGGAACCTGCCGATACGCAACCTGGATGTGAACGATCGCTTCATCACATGGAGGATGCAGGCAGGCACGACGGAGGGCCCGCTGGTGTTCGACCCCCCGAGTTACGGGAACAGCACTTCAGGGAATGCCTCCTCCGTGATCGGCAGCAGCCATCCCATCAACAGCACTCCCAATAATTTTGTCTACGACCCGCTGCTGAGCACGGACGCTGCCTTTTGGCGGGTACGTTTTCTGGCACAGACGCAGCCCGATATCAACCCCTACAACGACACCGCGTCTTTCGTGCAGGAGTTGAGCAACTATTACGCGTACGACGACGGATCGGCGGAGATGGCCTATTCCCTCAACGCACCTGGTGCGCAATTGGCCTACCGTTTCGACATCGTGGGAGGAGACTCCTTGCGTGCGCTCCGCATCTACTTCAATCCCCAGGCCAATCCGCCGCCTGGTCTGCCGCCGACACAGGGCTCCTTCCTCATCACGGTCTGGAGCAGTCTTTCCCCCGAGGTCGTGCAGCACCAGAACTTCTCCTTCTCCACCCCGGAGTACAAGCGCGAGGGATTGAACCGCTTCGTGGAATATCCGCTTGATTCGACCATCCATGTGGCGGGTACGTTCTGGGTCGGTTGGACCCAGACGAACGCGGTGGGTATGAACGTCGGCTTCGACCGCAACCGCAACAACCAATCCCGAATAACCTACAAGGTGGGCACCGATTGGCAGCCGACCGCCTTCCAGGGTTCGCTGATGATCAGGCCAGTGTTCGTTGCGGATGTGGATCCGTTCATTGGAGTGGATGAGCATGCCCCGGATGTCACGGAGTTGCGCCTGATGCCGAACCCGAGCAGCACATCGTTCAGGTTGCTCCTGGACAATGGCGACAAGGCGGGTCGCATGGAGGTCGTTGACGCCACCGGGCGCGAGGTCTTCCGCTCCGAGCGCCCGCTGGTGGAGGAGGTGGCCACCACCGCATGGCCGAACGGCCTTTACATGGTACGCCTCTTCGACCGTGCAGGTGTGCCCATGGGTCTGGGCCGCTTGATGGTGCAGCATTGATGACAACCACCATGGAACGGGACGAGGAACAGGAGCTCTTTGAGCACCACCGGATCACCTGCGATCCGGGCCAGTCGCTCATCCGGCTGGACAAATTCCTGTTCGATCGTCTTCCGAACACGTCAAGGACACGGATCCAGGCTGCAGCGAAGGCGGGCAATGTGCTGGTGAACGGCCGCGCTGCCAAGCCGAGCCAGAAGGTGAAGCCGCTCGATGAGATCAGCATCGTGCTTCCCTATCCTCAGCGTGAGGTTGAACTGTTGCCCGAGAACATCCCGCTGACGGTCCTTTATGAAGATGCGCATCTGCTGGTGATCGACAAGCCCGCTGGATTGGTCGTTCACCCTGGTCATGGCAATTGGACAGGCACGTTGGTGAACGCCCTTCTCCATCACTTCGGCATGCTGCCCGCTGTGCCTGGCGCTGACATCCCGCGGCCCGGCCTGGTGCACCGACTGGACAAGGACACGAGCGGGGTGATGGTGGTGGGAAAGACCGAGGAGGCGCTGGCGCACCTGGCAAGGCAGTTCTTCGACCGTACCACCGACCGCCGCTACAACGCTCTGGTGTGGGGCGATCCGTCGGGTGACTTCGGAACCGTGGAGGGGCACATTGGCAGGAGCCCGAAGGACCGCACGGTGCAATGGGTGTTCCCCGAGGGCGACCAGGGCAAGCCGGCCGTCACCCACTGGCGGGTGCTTGAGCGATTCCGTTACGTGACCCTGGTGGAGTGCAAGTTGGAGACGGGACGCACACATCAGATACGCGTGCATATGCAGTACATCGGTCATGCGCTGTTCAACGATGCCACCTACGGTGGTGACCGGGTGCTCAAGGGCACGACCTTCACCAAGTACCGGCAATTCGTGGAGAACTGCTTCTCGATGCTGCCGCGTCAGGCGCTGCATGCAAGGACGCTCAGCTTCGATCATCCCGTGACGGGTGAACGCATGGCGTTCGAGAGCCCGTTGCCTTCGGATATGTCCGCGGTCCTCGACAGGTGGCGGGTGTATGTGCATGCCCGGCCAGTACCCGATGACGGAGGGATTGTGCCATCGGAAGATTGACAACAGGTGTTAGGTTGTTCTTGTCCAGGTTTTCTGACAGCGATCAACGGCTCCTAGCGTGTTACTGATCAGGTGATGGACCGGCGGTTACATTTGTGCACGTGGAGCAGTTCGATGCGCGCGCATATTGGGAAGAACGCCTCGCCCGCAGTTCGGGACTGGAAGGTGTCGGCTACCTGGGCTTGGGCCAGCCTTTCAATGCGTGGATGTATCGTGTCCGCAGTCATGTCTTCAAGGGTGCGGTCAAGCGGTATTTTCGGGACCGTAGTGCGATCAAGGTGCTCGATGTAGGCAGCGGGACGGGTGAATATCTGCGCAACTGGCATGAGTTAGGGGTGGGTTCCATGATAGGCAGCGACCTGACCGAGGCAGCCGTTGGTCATCTGCGGGAAGTATTCAAGCGGGATGTGATACTCCGTCTGGATATCTCTTCCCCTACTGCGGACCTGCCGAAGGAAATGGATGCGGTAAGCTGTATGGACGTGTTGTTCCATGTGGTGGACGATGTTGCCTGTGCACAAGCCATCACTGGTCTTGCCCGCGTTCTCAAGCCCGGTGGGTACCTGTTCCTATCGGAGAACTTCGTGCATGTGGCAGCTGGCAACCAGCGTCACTTCAAGCAACGTACCCTGGATAGCTACCTGTCGATGCTCGCTGACTCCGGAATGGAAGTTGTTGAGCGCCGTCCGATGTTCCATTTGATGAACGGTCCCGTGGACTCTCGCTCTAGAACGCTTGGGCTGTGGTGGCATGGGGTCATGGCGCTCTGTCGACGCAGTCATAGGCTGGGTGGCCTGTTGGGTGCATTACTCTTCCCCTTGGAGCTACTGCTCGTGCGGACTCGTGCCGAAGGTGCGTCCACCGAACTCATGGTGTGCCGCCGCATCCGTTGAGCAGAGGCCCCGAGGATCAACGCCTGATCATCTTGCCGCCGCTGGTCCGTTGTATCCTGCGCAGCGCCTGCACCCTGCGCGGGAGTTCATGCGGATGGAGCGTTCTGACCAGGAGGTCCAACACCTCCGGCAGGACCTCCTCCTGCGGGCGTTCGGTCTCCAGCACGAGCATCACGGCCTGGCCGAGGACCGGGTCTGGCACGGCGGTGAAGTAGTGCGGATAGGGAAGGATCCCGGCCGTACGTGCTTCGATCTGCTCGGGGAAGATCTTTTTTCCGCCGCTGAGTATCACATGGTCGTGGCGCCCCTGCCAGATGAACCGGGTGTCATCCACCAGCCGCACGAGGTCATTGGTCATATGTTGCTTCACGCTCAGGTGAGGGGTATGCACCACCAGGCATCCGCGCGGGTCACGTGCGAAATGGACCTCGCCCAAGGCATGGAAATGTTCGCTGCGTTCGGGCCCGTTCAGGGCGCGCAGGGCGATGTGTGAGACCATTTCGGTGCTGCCATAGCTTTGGAACACGTTCACGCGCAGGTCCTGCAGGTCCTCCACCAATGCATCGCTCACCGGACCACCGCCGAGCAGGATCGTGTGGAAGTGTCCCTCCACGCGACGCCGGTCCTCCTGGAGGCTTCTGTGGAGTTGCAGGGGCACCATGGCCGTGAAGCGGAACCGGTCGCCCCGGACGAGCTTGTCGAGGATGCTGCCGCGCGGATCGATGGTGTGCAGGTCGAGCCCCAGCACGAAGGCACGCACCAGCATCATCTTGCCGGCCACGAAGTCACAGGGCAGGCACAACAACACTTTGTCCCCCGCACTCAGGCCGAAGGTGCTCGCCGTCAGTTCGGCGCTCCTGACGAGGTCACGGCGCGGAATGCTGATGCGCTTGGGCGGACCGGTCGTGCCGCTCGTCCATGCACTGAGCCCCCCCCGACCCCGTAACAGTTCCGCCACGGTGCGTTCCAGTGGTTCGCGCCATGTTTCCTCCCCGTTGTCGCTGTTGCGCCATGCGCTGAAGTGCATCGCGGTCTCCACAGCGCTCATGGTCCGTCCGTCCACGGTGAGCGAGCGGAAATGCGTAGCAAGGGGTACGCGTGGGGCCATCGCCATAAAGGTCGCAATTGCCCCGGGAACGAAGGCGGGTCTACGTCCGGAACAGGCTGAGGTCCCAGCCCTTTTCCGGACGATGGTACAGGGCACCGTGATGCACTTCCAGTGGGGAGGGGATGTTGTTGAGGTACACACCGCCCGTGCCGAGGCCTTGTGCCCGGTCGATCGGCAGGGTGGCCGTGAATTGTGCGATGGCATTTAGCCCGATGCTGCTCTCCAGGGCCGAAGTGATCCACCATCCCATTCCACGTTCGCCGGCCAGTGCGATCCATTCGCGTGTGGCCTGCCATCCGCCGACCAGGCTCGGCTTGATGACGATGTGCCCGGGCCGTACGGTGTCGAGCAGTGCGGTGCGTGCGTCAGTATGATGCAGGCCGATAAGGTCCTCATCCAACGCGATCGGTACCGGGGAGGCTGCGACCACCTCTGCCATCAGTTCATAGCGGCCCGGAGCGATGGGTTGCTCGATGCTTTGCACCCCGAGGTCGGCAAGGCGATGCAGGACGGGCATCACCTCCGCCGCATCGAACGCGCCGTTCGCATCCACACGCAGTTCCAGGTCGTTCGCGTTGAACTCACTTCGCACTTCACGGAGCAGGGCTTCCTCCTCGGCCCAATCCAACGCACCGATCTTCAGTTTCACCACACGGTATCCGTCGGCGATGATGGCCCGTATCCGGGCTCGCATGGTGCGCTTGTCACCCATCCATACGAGGCCATTGATGGGGATGCCCCGCTGGCCAAGAGTGAAGTCGGAAGGGAACAGTTCCTTCGTGCCGCCGACATCCAGGTCGCGCAGGCATTGCTCCACCGCAGCCCGCACGCTCGGTACCTGGATGAGGTCCCCCTGTAGACGTTGCTGCCAGTCCGTGGTGCGCTGGCACAGTTCCAGTAGCTTGGTCCTTACGTCGGCGGGGAACTCAAGGCTGTGGCCTGGGAACGGGGCGGCTTCGCCGATACCGATGCGCTCCGGCCATTCGTCGTTCCATGCGATCAGGTACCACACGGTGCGCTTGTCCAGGGTGCCTTTGCTCGTTCCCAAAGGGAATCGTGCCTGGAGGGAGTGCTCGGTCCAACGGGCGTGCAACATGGGTCCGTGTTCATGTGACCAGCCAGAGGCCGGCGGAAAAGGCCAGGGCCGCGACAAAGGTGCCCAACGCCAGCCGCTTGAGTTCGGGGTCGAGACCGCTCGGGTCGGTCGAACGAAGCACGGTGCGCAGGTGCGAGGCCAGCGCGGAGGTGGTGATGAGGAAGCCCCACTGGGGCATGCCGCGGAAGTGGAGTGCGGTGAAGACCACCAGACAAAGCAGGCCGCCGATGACCAGAAAGCTGTGATAGGACCTGGCGCGCTCGGTGCCCAGGCGCACGGCCAAGGTCATCTTTCCACTGGCCTTGTCGTTGCGGATGTCGCGCATGTTGTTCACGTTCAACACACCGGCGCTCAACAGGCCGAAGGCGATCGATGGCAGCAGGGTCATTGCTTCGAAGCGGCCCGTGTGGAGATAATGAGTGCCTACCACGCCCACCACCCCGAAAAAGAGGAACACACTGATATCACCCAGCCCGGCGTAGCCGTATGGATCATTGCCATAGGTATAGCGCACGGCCGCTGCGATGGCCGACAGGCCGATGGCAAGGAAGAGAAGACCGGACCAGGAGGTGCCCAGGGCCGTGTACAGCAGTAACAAGCCGCTCGCCAAGGCCAACAGACCGCAGAGGAGCATGGCACGCTTCATCCTTGCGGGTTCGATGGCACCGCTTTGCACAGCCCTCGCCGGTCCCACTCGTGCTCCATTGTCAGTGCCATGCTCGTG
>CAYZBO010000001.1:19844-67401 GCA_964476665.1 uncultured Chryseobacterium sp.
CAGCGCGTCGACGAGCCCCGCCATGTCCGTTGCCTCGAGGCAACGCAGCCCGAAGCTCTTTGCCAGGACCAGCGGGTCACGCCCATGAGGTGCCTCGAACCAGGGTAGCAGCTCCGGGTCGCTGTCGGGGCCGGGGATGTAACGGAAGATGTTCCCCCCGCCATTGTCCATCACAATGACGCGGAGGTTCGCCGGTCGCAGGTCGTTCCAGAAGGCGTTGCTGTCGTAAAGGAACGCGATGTCGCCGGTGATGAGGGTGTTCGGTCGCTGGCTCACGTGGGCCGCACCCACGGCGGTGCTGCTGCAGCCATCAATGCCGCTTGTGCCCCGGTTGCTGAAATGATGCACACCCTCGCCACGCTCGAAGAGCTGGGCATAGCGGGCGGGGGTGCTGTTGGCCAGGTGCACCACGCTGCCGGCCGGTATCCTGCCCATGATACGGGCGAGGGCCGTGAGGTCGCTCCACGGGGCGTTGCCCACGAATTGGTGATGGAGCAGCGTGGTGTGCCGGTCAATGTGTTCCCACGCAGCCGCGTAGATGCTCTCGGCGCTCTGCACATGCGTGGCCAATTGGGCGAAGAAGATCTCGGGGTCCACTGCGATATCGTGGCTCAGGCCCTGGTAGGTGTCGTGGTGTCGCTGACCTGCATCCACATGCCAATGCTGCGCGGGATGCCATTGCCGCAACAGACCCTTGATGCGCTTGCTCACCACAGCGCCTCCGAAGGTGATGAGCAGGTCGGGTGCAAAGGTGCCGGCCTCGGCCCGGCCTTCCACCTGCTTTCCGGGAGCGGGAATGGCGGGCAGGACCCGGTCGATGTGCGCGATGAAGGCCGGGTCGTTCAGGTTGGAGGTGCTCTCGGTGAGGACCACGCATTGCGGCAGCCGGGCCAGCGTGGCCAGCTGCCGGTTGAGCTCCTTGCTCCATACCCCTTGTCCGGCCAGGACCATGACGCGTCGGCTGGTGGACAATTGCTGGATGAGCCAGCGTGCCTGTTCAGGCAGGATGAACGACTCGGTGAGCACCTGGTGGATGCTGCGCGTGGGAGGTTCGGGTGGGCTGGCCCTCCCGTACAGGGGCTCCTCGAAGGGGACGTTCAGGTGCACTGGACCCGGAACGGGCACCAACGTGGAATTGATCGCCTCGTTGATGAGCCGGCCTGCATGCCAGCGCGCCAGGTCATCATCGCAGCGCCGAGGCAGGTGCAGCGAATTGCGCATGTGCAGCGCGAGCACGTCCCGCTGGCGGATCGCCTGTCCCTCGCCCTGGTCCACCCACTCCTCCGGGCGGTCCGCAGTGACCACAAGCAGTGGGATGCGCTGGTAATAGGCCTCCGAGATGGCCGGGCCATAGTTGAGCACGGCACTTCCACTGGTGCAGATGAGCACCACCGGTGCCTGCAGCTGTTGCGCCATGCCCAGTGCGATGAAGCCGGCACTGCGCTCATCGATGACCTGCACGCAGGTGATGTCGGCCCGTGTCCGAAAAGCGATCACCAGCGGGGCACTGCGGGACCCTGGGCTGATCACAGCGTGTCGGATGCCTTTCTCTGCGCAAAGCCGCGCCAGCTCGGCTGCCGTGAAGTGGTCGCTGGTGTGCATATGGGTGGCGAAGTTATCCGGCGCTTCCAAGTGCATCGATCAGCGTGGTCCAGGTAAGCGCCTTGCGCTCCACTTCATCGCACTCATGTTCGGGAACGGACCCATCCGTGATGCCCGCACCTACATGGAGCAGGGCGCGGTCGTTGAACAGCTCCATGCATCGGATGTTCACGAAGAGATCAGTGGCATCCCGGTCGACCAGGCCCCAGTAGCCTGCATACGCACCCCGGGGGCGGGGCTCCAGCGCGGTGATCAGGCTGGCGGCAGGTGCGGTGGGCGCGCCTCCGACGGCTGGTGTGGGATGGAGCGCCGCAGCGATGGTCAATTGGTCCGTGCCCGCCGCACTGCCGCTCACCACGCTGTGCAGGTGTGCGACCGGCCCGGCCAGGAGCACCTCGGGACCGTGCACGGTGAGGTCCGTCACGCCTGCTCCAACAAGCGTTCGGAGCACCATGTCGGTCACAACTCGTTGTTCAGCCTGCTCCTTGGCACCCCAGCGGGCGGCCTCGGGGACACCGGCGGCGGGCATGGTGCCTGCGATGGCATCCACCTCCACCCGTCCGTGGCGCATTCTTAGCAGACGCTCCGGGGACGCACCCAGCCAGGTGCCATGTTCGCGGGTGCGGACCAGGGCGACGAAGGCATCGGGCAACGCCCCCACGGCACGGGCGAACAGGTCCCCGATGCGGCCTGGGGGCATGGGGTACGGGATCGTACGGGCCAGTACCACCTTTTCCAGTTCCCCCGTCCTTATGTGCTGAACAGCGGTGGCCACCGCATCGGCATAGCCTGAACGATCCAGCCCCGGATGGTATGCTGGTTCGGGAAAGGGGGAGGCGGCAGGCAGTACGGGAATGGGCTCATCCAGATCGAACTCCAGGTCTGGCAGGATGGCGGGACGCTCTCCAGGGTGGCCTTCGAACGGTGCGATGAGGAAGCAACGATGGCCGGGGCGACAGCTTCCCAGCGTGGCTCCTGCCTGTACGATGGCACGGGGACGCTCCCCTGGTGAACGGAACGCCGCGAATACGACACCCCGGTCCACCAATGTGTCAATGCGCTCAGCCAGCTTCACTGCTTGCCGATGACGAGATTGGTAAGCCGACAGACGGCCACGGGGCGTTCGCTTTCGTCGAACACCCGGATGTCCCACACGTGGGTCGTGCGGCCTTGGTGCACGAGTTCACCCACGGCAGTGACGGTACCGCTGCGCACGCCACGCAAGTGGTTCGCGCTCACCTCGATGCCGACCACGGCCTGCGTGGAGAGGTCGATGAGCAGGGCGGAGGCCATGCTGCCCAAGGATTCGGCGAGGGCGGCCGTGGCACCGCCATGCAACAGACCCATGGGCTGGTGCGTCCTGGGGTCCACCGGCATCGTGGCACAAAAGCGACCGTTCTCGTCGACATGATAGGCGATGCCCAGGTGAGCGACCAGTGTTCCGGCACGCAGCTCGTTCGCTTGTTCGGCGTGGGCTTGGGTGAAATGCATCGCAACAAAGGTAACCTGCCCATCTTTGCGTTCATGGACGAGCAAGACGGACCCAAACGCATCCTGCTGGTGGAGGACGAGGAAGCCCTTCGGGGGGCACTGAAGCTGAACCTCGAACTGGAGGGATATGCAGTGACCACTTCCGTCACAGGACCCGATGCATTGGAGCGGTTGCGCGGTGCCCGGTTCGACCTGGTGGTCATGGACGTCATGTTGCCTGGTCTGGACGGTTATTCCGTGGTGGAGACCGTACGTCTCGAAGGGAACAGTGTGCCCGTTCTGTTCCTAACGGCCCGAACAGCAGCCCCGGACCGTATACGGGGCTTGCGGGTTGGTGATGATCACCTGGGCAAGCCCTTCGAGCTGGAGGAGCTCCTGTTGCGGATCCGCAACCTGCTGGCACGGTCGTCACAGGCGGTTGCACCGGCGCTTATCACGCGGTACGAATTCGCGGGTAACGTGATCGATTTCCAAGCGTTCTCGGTACGCACATGGGAAGGGCAGGAGTATGCGCTCAGCCAGCGAGAGGCCATGTTGCTGCGCCTGCTGGTGGATCGTGCGGGGGAGGTGGTGTCGAGGGAGGAGATCCTGCAAAAGGTCTGGGGCTACAATGTTTTCCCGACCACCCGAACGGTCGACAATTTCATCGTTTCCTTTCGCAAGTATTTCGAACGTGATCCAAGGGAACCGGTGCATTTCCGATCCGTACGCGGCGTGGGGTATCGGTTCACACCTTGAGAAGTTCTCCAGCCGGAGGCAACCCTTTCCACCAAGCGACGTCTTCATGACAGCAAGGCCCTCTTCCAGGTCTTGTCTGGTTCCAATTTTCCTTGCAGGTTACCGCGCAGGGGTCCCGAACGGGGCCCCTGTTCGGTATCCGGGCCTTTCAGTTGGAACTGCTTGCAAGCAGCCTCCGATCGATCTATCTTGCGCCTTCTGAACGCTCACAGGAAGAACCTCCACCACCTGCACATCATGAAACACCTACTCTCATCGGCCCTTTTAGCAGCCATGCTGTCGTCAGGTCTGCAAGCCCAGAACCCTGTGGACATAGGCATGTACCGCAACGGTGATCAGCTCGATGTATATCTCCGTCCGGCGACAGATTTTGACGGCATCGTGTCCTCGCTCGTTTTCGCCGTGCGTTGGGATGGCGGCACCGGCGCAACGCTTGGCGCCTTGGTGCAGGATGGCCCTGCCGCGCAATACCTGCCCACCATGCGTTCCGGAGGCCTGCGCGAAGTGGGTTCGCAGCGCTATCAGGTGTATGCCGGGTTCGGCATGACCCCGATGGTCAACGCAGGTGCACGCTGGGAGGCTGGCAAGGAATATCTGGTGGCGAGCATTCCCGTGAACGGGAAAGCCGATTTCGAGATCGCGGACGATGCCTGGACCTCTGAGGTGAAGAACAATGCGGACTATTACCTCGCCCTTGGTGGTGCGGATAAGACGGGCACCATCTACAAGGCCCTTGCCAGTGCAGAGGAGGATGGAGGCGTGCTGGTCCAGCCCAATCCCAACAACGGGTTGTTCGCGTTCAGCTTCACCAACCGTACCGCCATGGATGTGACCGTTGAACTGGTCAACTCGCTCGGCCAGTCGGTGTTCACCGACATGCTGAGGGGCTTTGAGGGCACGTACCGCAAAGAGATGGACCTCACGACCCAGAGCAATGGGGTCTACTACCTGCGGCTGAAGCGTGGTGAGAACACCAGTACGCACAAGGTGGTGTACAAGTAGGACGCACGTGCGCATGATCGGATCGGCGGCCACTCCATCGGGGTGGCCGCTGTCGTTCACTGCTGCTCATCCAAGGCAGCATACGCAGTACTGGCTCGCCGGGTCGTGTTGGAACGGTGCATGCCCCCGGACGATCTCATCAGTGAGGTCCGACAGCAACTTCTCAACCCTGTCCATGATGCCTCGTGTGATGAGCTGGTCGCCGTCAATGCTCAGCCACAGGCCTTCCCCCTTGGAGGGTTGTTGCAGGGGGACGAGCCCGGTGCGAACAGCCTCCACCTCCGGGTGAAGGCTGAGGTAGGCCCATGCATAGGTGAGGAGCTGCAGTGAGTAGCCATGCTCGGGCCCCAGCAGGCCGCGCTCCAGTGAGCGCAGCTTCAGGTGTTCGGGGCGCACCGTACCGGTCTTCAGGTCCAGGATGTGGACCACGCCATCACGCAGGTCCACGCGGTCGCATCGGCCGATGATGCGGATGCCATTGGGCAGGGTCCGGTCGAGGTCGAGCTCCACGGCCAGCGGGGTCACAGAGGCACCGGCTGTCAGGCGCACCGCTTCACTGTGGAGATGGCGGTCCAAGGCTTGCTCGGCCATGGCCAAGCTTAAGAGGTGGTGGCCGCGGTCAAGGTCGGCACCCTTCAGTTCGGTGGCCACCTCGGCAGCCAGGCGCGGTCCCAAGCCTTCACGCCAGGACGCCACATCTTCCGCGCTGAGCACCCTGCCCACGTGTGGCTGCACCGCCTTTCGCAACACCTCATGCACAGCATTGCCGAGCACATGACCTTCCAGCCGCGATGAGCGCTCCTCCAGTTCCTGGACACGCAGCACCCTGCGGAAGAACAGGTCCAGCGGGCAGCGCAGCCACATGGCCAGAGCGGAAGGCGACAGGCCGCGTGCGGCAATGGCCTCCAGTTCCTGAACGATCCAAGGAGCGCGCTCCACCTGAACGACCCCGTGGTGGACACCGGAAGGGGGGGGCGCAACGGCCCTGTGTTCGATGAGGGTCCTCGAAACGGGCACCAGTTCATGAGCCCACTGGGCCAGGTAGCGGGTGGGTTCCGCCGGCTCGATGCCGCCGCCGGCATGGGAGATCAGAACGAGCTCCCGCGTGTATTGCACCAACCGTTGGAAGTGATATGCTTGTACGGCCTCACTGTCATGGCGAAGAGGCAGTCCGAGCGCTTTGCGCAGATCGTGGGGTATGAAGCTCTGTTGAACGGTCTTGCGCGGCAGATGCCCTTCGTTGGCGCCGATCACCAACACTCTCTCGGGGCTGAGGGCCCTGGTCTCCAGAAGGCCCATCACCTGCAGGCCGTTCCATGGGTCGCCGTAGAATCCGAGAGGTGTCACCTCCATCAGGCGGTCCCGTGTATCCCGTTGGGCAAGTTCGTGGTCCGCGGACAGCCCGGCGTCGGTGATCGTCGCATGGAGCTGCTCCCACGCCTCGGCGGTGCGTTGTATCTGTTCGAGGGCGTATGTCGAGTTGCCGTGTATCGATGCCAGCATGGACAGGAACACCCCCACCGCCGTGCGGAGCTCCTCCTCGCCAAGGCCCGCGAGCAAGGGTGATGATACAGGGTCGGTCCTCAGCGCTGCTTGAACTTCAGCAAGGCAGAGGTGGGATCGCTGGAGCTCGCTCAAGGATGCTGCGCGCTGGTGGTCGGCCGGTCCTTGTGCGATCAATGGATGGAGCAGGCAGGCCCGCAGTTTGTCGACCGGCATTGTGCCGTCCTTTCGCAGTATGGTCTGCAGGTCGATGAACTGGTCGAGCAGTCCCTTCACGGGCCAGTTGGTCCATGGCAGCCCGGTGGAGATGTTCACGTTGCCACAGGAGGCGGAGAGGGAGGCGGTGAATGGAGGCAGAAGGCTTTCATCGGCCAGCAGCACGATGGTGTTCGATCGCTCTTCTTCAGGTAGGTCGGACAACCACTGAGCGGCGTGCAGTGCTTGGGCGCGCGCGTCAGGGACCACGATGGATCGCACGGTCCGTTCCTGCCCGCGAAAGAGGTCCACCGGTGGCACCGATCCAGGGCCCAGCGCTTCGATGGTACGCCGGATGAAGCGCCCCGCTTCCTGGGTCCTGTCATCGAGGTAATAGGGGTCCGTGTCCCATGCCAGGTGCAACATGCCACGGCGTCTCAGGGTGCGAAGAACGGCAGTGGCAGCCGGTTCAAGGGCATTGGCCCCAACGCACCATACGGCATCCCATGGCAGTTGGGCGCTGGCTGCGCGCAGTGCCGCCTCGCGTGCGACCCATCCACTGGATCCCCTGCGGTCGATCGCCATCTGTTCATGGAGCGATCGATGCAGCCTGCCGTTGCGCTCCCAAAGCGCCACCGTCTGCTGTTGCCCTTCGCTCAGATCGGCATCAAGGGCCAGGCTCCATTGGTCGATCTCCGCAAAGGAGCGCAGGTCCCGATAGAGATCATCCAGCCCGATGAGGTGGTGGTCCACTTCGCTCATGTCGTGCAGGACGGTCGGTCCCCATTGAAGGAACTCCGCCAGATCGTTCGACCCGGACGGGACCAGCGTGCCATGCAGGCGATGCAGCGTCAGCAGGAGCTCCACTTGGGAAGCCTGCCGGGCATCCGCCACCACCGCCAGGAAGCGCCCCATGTCAAGCATCTCCGGGGCCCAGAACGCCTTGCCAACGGCCTTGGCCAGATACCTTTGCAGATGTGCCGCGGCCCGTTGACCAGGTATCACGATGGCGACCCGTTGGAGGTCAACGCCGTGGGTCTCGATGATGGACTTCGCCGTGCGTTCCAGAAAGCTGCTCATGGATCAAGGGGGGGAAGATAGTCCGGCCGGTGCGGAAGCCTGGCCACAATACCGGATGCTGCCCGGTGGGGAGCGGTACTACGCCATTCGTTCGCCGCGCGCGTTCACGGAGTTGCAGCGCATCGGCCTGCGATGGCTGCGGTATGAGGTGGAGGCCACCGTGTATCCGGAGCTCGTGCGCATTCAGGAGATGCTCGCATGCACGGAACCTTACCAGGTCTGCACACATGCGGAGTGGGCACAAAAGGAGGCACAGGCACGACCGATGTGAGGTGGATGGTGTTCCAGGCAACCTTTGCACGTATCTTACGGTCCTTCCAGCACGATGCGCGCTCTGTTGCTCCTCGCCGGTGTCCTGCTGGGTGGCCTGTTGCAGGCCACCCATATCATCGGCGGCAACATGTATTACGACCACCTGGGTGGCGACCAGTACCGGGTGACCCTGGTCCTGTATCGGGACTGCGGCCCGGACAACGCCAACGGGACAGGCTTCGATCCCACCGCGTCCATGGCGGTCTACAATGCAGCTGGTCAGGTGGTGACCTCGTCGAACGTCGCCTTCGCCGGTGAGGTGCCGCTGCCCGTGGAGTTGAACGACCCCTGCCTGACGGTGCCTCCGACGGTCTGCGTGCGGACCGCCGTCTACCAGCGTGTGTTCAACCTGCCACCCATCCCCGGTGGCTATACGGTCAGTTATCAGCGCTGCTGCCGTACACCTGCCATGGCCAACCTTGCCGGTCAGCAGGGACTCACCTGCACGGCTGCCATTCCCGGCCCGCCGCTCGCTCAGAACAGTTCGCCCCGGTTCGGGGACATTCCGGCCATCGCATTGTGCATCGGGCAGTCACAGACCCTTGATTTCAGTGCCACGGACCCGGATGGTGATGAGCTTGTTTACGAGTTGTGCGCGCCGTTCACGGGTGGGACGGCCACCGACCCGGCACCATTCCCCACGGCTCCACCGTACGCGGAAGTTGCTTTCGGGCCGGGCTATTCGGCCATCGATCCGATCGATTCCGAACCACCGATAGCCATCGACCCCGCTACGGGGCTATTGACCGTAAGTGCAACGGTACAGGGGGTCTACACGGTGGGTGTATGTGTCACCGAATTCAGGGATGGCGTGCAAGTGGGGGTGACACGTGGCGACTTTCTGTTCAAGGTGGTCGTATGCGATGCCGAGGTGCTCGCCATCGTGGCGGAACAAGGTGAAGCCTCGCTGTGCAACGGGCTGACCCAGTCGTTCGAGAATGAGAGCGTGAACGGGAACACCTGGCACTGGGATTTCGGCGATACGGGTACGGATGCCGATACGTCCGCATTGCAGGAGCCGGTGTGGACCTATGCACAACCCGGTATCTACACAGTGATGCTGGTGGCCAATCCGGGTAGTAGCTGCGCCGACACCAGCTACCAGGTGTATGACATGCAGGCTCCGATGGACATCTGGTTCGAGCGTCCCCCTGTCCGATGCCCTGGCGAGGAGGCTGAGTTGAGCGTGAGCGGCATTTTCGGGCCGGAGGCCACCTTCACCTGGCAAGCGCCGTTCGGCAGCCCGGGAACCGGTGCCGGGCAGTCCTTCACCGTGGTCCATGCGGAGCCTGGAACCTACCCCGTGACCCTGTCGGGTGTGTCGGGCGCCTGCTCGGACAGTTACACGGACTCGGTGGTCGTGTTCCCGGCCCCGGAGATCGGGCTGTTGCAGGGTCCCGATGCCTGTGCGTTCGAGGAGGTATGGTTCGCCAGTACCTCCACGGGCGCCACCGCTCTGAACTACGAATGGCGTGTCAACGATGAGGTCCTTTCCCTGGACAGTGCCTTCAGCCATGTCTTCGAATTACCCGGCACCTACACGGCTTCGTTGACGATCCGCACCGATTCGGGTTGTGTGGCCGAGCGCACCCTGCAGGCACCCTCCTCCCTGGTGGTGCATCCCTTGCCGGTCGCGGCCTTTGTTGTTGATCCGATGGAGGTCAGTTTGTTGGACCCGGAGGTCGCCATCAGCGATCGTTCACAGGGTGCGGTGCGATGGACCTATGAGGTGGAGGGCCTCCTGTTGGATGGCCCGGAGCAGGTCCATGAGTTCACGGATGGGGGAAGGCGCATGATCATGCTTACAGTGGAGAGCGAACACGGTTGCCTGGATACCACCTCCCGTGTGGTGACGGTGAGCGACCATCTCATCTACATTCCGACGGCCTTCACACCGGATGGTGATGGACTGAACGACATCTGGTTGCCCGCTGTTCGAGGCGCGCGGCTCTACGAGCTGATGGTATTCGACCGGTGGGGGCGACAGGTGTTCAACACATCGGATCCCCGACAGGGCTGGACCGGTGAGGGGGAGGGTGAGGGGATGTACAATTATGTCATCCGCCTGGCCGAGTTCGGCGCCTTCCGCAAGGAATACCGGGGACATTTCACGCTGCTCCGGTAGCAGTGTGACCCGCAACCCCGTGATGGGTGCGGCGCATGCTCCCTGACAGTGTTGACGTGTTCAGGGTTCACGGACCATGTCCACGTGTGGGATGCCGTCCCAGTCGTAGTCAGGTCCTGTGCGCACGAAGCCGTGTTTCGCATAGAACGCCTCGAGCTGACTTTGCGCCGCAAGCGCGCAGCGCGTGTGGCCGTATAAGGAGCCGACGACTTCCAGCGCACGATGGATCAGTTCATGTGCTACACCTCTCCCGCGTGCGGCAGGATGCACCACGACCCTGCCGATATGAGGCATTCCATCCCCGTCAGGTGGGACGATCCTGCAGCAGGCGATGAGGCGGCCGTTCCGGTCGGACGCCAACAGGTGCATGCACTCAGGGTCCTTGCCATCGAGCTCAGGATAGGCACATCGTTGCTCCACCACGAACGTATCCACGCGCAGGCGGAACAGGTCATGGACCTGGCGAGGGGCAAGCTCCTCCAGACGGGCCTGTATCCAGTTCAGTTCCATGGTCGCACGGGGACGAGTTCGTCCAGCGTGATGTAGTACAGGGCACCTTCCACATGCTGATGCCCCATTCCCTTGAGCAGCTCGAGGTAGTGCATCACCTGGTCGCGATGTTCGGGGCGTGGCCCACCGGTCTTCAGGTCCAACACACGCACCGATCCCGTATCGAAGACCACGCGGTCCGGTCGCCATGCCTTTCCTTCGGCATCGACGATGGTGGCCTCGTTGCGCACGTTCATGGTGCCGCCATACCATGGCAGCAGGCGCGGGTCTGAGAGCTTGGCGTTCAATTCGGGGAGTAGCGCGTGGCGGTCGCGTTCGGTTATCTCGCCGGCCTGTTGCGCTGCGCTGAGCGCTTCTTCGAGCTGTGCAGCATGGGTGACACGCGCAAGCACGGCATGCAATTTCCTGCCTCGTTCGATCGCGGGACCTTCGCTCCTGTCAGGTGCCGTCCTCAGTTCAAGTGCAGGTCTGTTGTCGATGGTGCGTGGGCGGGCAAGCACTTCAGCCGTTGCAGGAGGGGCCGGTCCGGTCATCCTGTCGCGCTCACCGTTGCGGTATGCCGTTCCATCGCCGTGTGCGGCCAACCACGCACGAAGGCCGGCAGCCACGGGGTCATTCGCATCGCTGTGCACAAAGGCATGGAGCCGATCGATCGGCCGCGTGAAGGCCACATACAGGAGGTTGAGGTCGTCGAGGTGTCGGAGCTCCTCCTCGACCTTGAGCTCGGGGACACCCGCCTTCAGGAGCGCACTTCCGTAGGCCACAAGTGCAGCCTCCATGTCCGGTACCGCCTTGCCGGGGTCCACCCAGATGCGCTCGTTACGGGCCCCTCTGCTGCGCATGCTCGCATCGGGCACGATCACCACGGGGAACTCCAGCCCCTTCGCCTTGTGGATGGTCATCACGTGAACGGCATGGCCATCCTCGGGAGGTGTGGTGCTGCGCGCTGCCCCGTTCCGTTCCCAGTGCTTCAGAAAGGCCGGTATGTCCAACGTATGGGTCCCGCTCCATTCATGCGCTTCGTCCAACAGGGCCAGGAACGGGGCCTTGGGCTCCAGATCCGGCAGGAGCCTTTCATGCAGGTGCAACAGCAGCTCCGGTAGCGGGTCCAGGAACGATGCCGGCAGCAGGGGCTCCACCATGCTGCGGAGCTCCCCCAGCGCATCAGGTGCGGTGGTCCTTCCGGCCAGGGGGTCGACATGGGCATCACCCTCATGTTCTGCCAGGGTCCGGGCCTGCAAGGCGCGCATGGCAGCGGCGGTATCGCACAGGAAGAGGGCACGCAGGGCGTCGATCACCATGCTCACCTGCGGGTCGGTCGCCACCTTGAGCCCATCGGGGGAGATGACCGAGCGGCCCTTTGAAAGAAGATGCTGAGCCACCCGTGCTCCCTGCGCACCGGTGCGGACCAGGATGGCCACATCGCCCGGGCGGGCACCATCGTCGAGGGCCGCCTGCAGCGCCTCGTCCACACAGCGCAGGAGCTCTTTCCATCGTTCCGTTCCGTGGTGCTCGCCAGCGAGCATGCGGACCTCCACCAGGCCGGGTCGTTCCCGTCCAGGCAGTTGTTCATGTGCTTCATACACGTTGCGGAGCTCTTCGGGTAATGTGCCGGCGAGCGCCCCAAAGAGCGCATTGTTGAAGGCGATGATGTTGGCTGCCGATCTGCGGTTGTGGGCGAGCGGCGGAAGTGACCGGTAATACCTGAGCAGCGTTGCCTCCCGTTCGTGGTCGATCGGGTCTTCACTGCGGCCGAAAAGACGTGGCAGCTCGGTGAACAGGCGGACCTCTCCGTTCCGCCAGCGATAGATGGCCTGCTTGGCATCGCCCACAAGGAGCGCACTGCCTCCGCTGGAAAGGGCGTTGTCGATCAGGGGAAGAAGGCAGGTCCACTGCAGGAGCGAGGTGTCCTGGAACTCATCAATGAGATAATGGTGGTAGCGCTCCCCCATGCGTTCATGGATGAACGGCACGGGCTCTCTTGCCACGATGTCCGCCACCCGCCGTGTAAGGTCACTGAAGAAGGCGACACCATCCTCCTGCTTGAGCGTTTCCAGTTGGCGCTCCAACTCGTGGAGCGCGAATGTCGCCGGAAGATCTCGGAGCACCGACCCGCGCAACAGGTGGTCGCGATAGCCGGCTTCCAGCTCCGCCATGGCTTGTCGTAACAACGCTTCCAGCCGGTCCTGTATGGTGTTCAAGGCCGCTTGCACGGCAGGGGTGATGCGCCCGCCCGCCCAGCGACCGGTGTCCAGGGTGTTCCTCACGTAGGTGTTGAACTCCACCGGCTCGCCATCGAAGTTGGCGAGCTTGCTGAACGCACCATGGACCCCGCGCCTGCCTTGGTGGAGGTCTTCCGCCGCGATGCCAGCGTCGCCGAGCAGTGATAGCGCCTCCCGACCGATGACCCGGATGCTGACGCGGAACCGCTCCTGTTCTGCCCTCAGAACGGCACTGATGCGGCCCACATCGGTGCTGTCCATGTGGGCGATGCGTTGCAGGGGGGCGATCGATCGTTCGTTCAACAGTTCACGGCTCAGTTGGGCGAGCGGTCGTTCCGGGTCCCAGCGTTGTTCATCGTGCAGGAGCTGCAGGCAGGCCTGTCCCAGGATGTCCGTTACGCGTGGCTCCTCACCTGCCAGGGCGATCAGCCGTTCGACCGCCTGTTGCAGGTAACCGTCCTGGTCGGTGGTCATGCGTAGTTCATGATGGAGCCGAAGATCGCGCGCAAAAGGACGAACGATGCGCTGGGTGAACGCGTCGATGGTGCCGATCGAAACATCGCTCCAATGGTGCAGCATGTGGCGGAGCATGCGATCGGCGCGGTCGATGAGCGACTGTCCAGAAAGACCGGCGAGGTCCCGGAGATGCACCTGCACATCCTGCAGAGCGCCGTCCGGTTCGGCCGCCGTGGCGAGGCTTCTGAGGTAGCGGACCACCCGCTCCTTCATCTCCTGTGCAGCCTTGTTGGTGAAGGTGAGCGCCAGCACCTGGCGATAGGCTGCCGGATCATCGGAGCCCAGGCAGAGCCCCAGGTAGTGCTTGACGAGCGCATGGGTCTTGCCCGCACCTGCCGAACTGCGCAGTACGTGGAACATGGTGGCGCCAAGGTAGGCCGATGGGCCTGGCGAACGATGGCTGACCCCGATCATGTCGACAGGGCCCTTCGGTGCCGTAAATTTGTATGGGAGAGTGGCGCATAGGCCGTTCTTCCGCAGTGAACATGGAACGGATGGTCATGATATGCCTGTCAGCGCTGCTGCTTGTGGCGTGCAGGAAGGACAAGGTGGAGCCCGAGCCAACGGCGCCGGCTCCGCTGCCGGCGGTGACGGGCGTGTTGAAGCTGACGGTGGTGCCGGTGTGGGAAGGACAGCCGCTCCAAATGTTCTCCGAGTACAGGAACCACGCTGACCAACGGGTCACTGTGGAATTGCTGAAGATGTATCTCGGGGAACTGGAACTGACGCGTCCCGGCACTGCGAAGCGGTTGTCCGATGTGATCTACATGGACCTTGGGACCGGCCCCGTAAGCCATTTCTGGGCGGTGGATACCGGTGCGTGGGTCGGCTTACGGACGCACCTGGGGGTGCCCGAAGCCCTGAACATGTCCGATCCATCGCTCTACGGTGCGGGCCATCCATTGAACGTGAACAACGGTACCTATTGGACCTGGGCCACGGGATATCGGTTCGCGATGTTCGAGGGCAGGTATGACCTGGATCCGGCAAGCACCGCAACCTTGGTGAACGCATTCGCCTACCACCCCGGACGTGCGTTCTGCTACCTGCCACTGCAGTTCGATCCTGCGGATGGTCTGCGGGTGGAGGCGGGCGATACCACGGAGTTGCGTGTACGGGTGGATGTGGAACGTTTTTTCCATTCTCCTGAAGGTGTGATCGACATGGCCACCGAGAACGTGGACCATGGTAACGTACCTGCCCTGGCCCTCAAGATGGCGACGAACATCACCCTCAGCATGTCCGTTGAATGAGGCACGCCGCGTTGCTCCTTGGTTGTTCCGCGCTCCTGCTGGTCGGTTGCAGGCGCGATGCTGAGGTGGCGGCGCCAACGTCAGGTGAGCGGATCGATGGTCCGTTCGAACTGGAATTGCCGGCTGGTTTTCCGCCCCTTCCCGAGCATGACGGTGCACGCCTGACAGATGCCTCCGTGCGATTGGGGAGGGCGCTGTTCTTCGATCCACGACTGTCCCGCGATGGCACGATCGCCTGTGCTTCGTGCCACTTTCCGGATCGTGCTTTCAGCGATACCGTTGCCATCAGCAGGGGTGTCGAGGGTCGTTCGGGTATGCGGAACTCACCGCCGCTCACCAATCTGGCATGGCACCCTGCCTTCTTCCGCGACGGTGGTGTGCCCACGCTGGAGCAGCAGGCCATCGCACCCATCCACGACCCGGTGGAGATGGATTTCAACGTGCAGTCCGCAGCGGAGCTGCTGGCCGACAAGGAGCCCTATGCCGGTCTCAGTGAGCTGGCCTATGGCGAACCGTTGAGCGCATTCCACTTGGTACGGTCATTGGCGAGCTATCAACGGACCCTGGTCAGCGGCTGGTCGCGCTACGACCGCTATCGGCAGGGCGACCCCACTGCCCTGACACAGGCGGAGCGCCGTGGTTTGGAACTGTTCAACAGCCCGGCGCTCCGATGTGGCACCTGTCACAGTGGTCACGACCTGAGCGATCACCGCTACCATAATATCGGTCTCTATACGTTATCGCCGGATCCCGGTCGTGCGCGTATCTCGCTCGATCCGCTCGACCACGGGAAATTCAAGACGCCCACCCTTCGGAACATCGCCCTCACGGCTCCGTATATGCATGATGGAACCCTGTGGACCTTGGAGGAAGTGGTGGACCACTTCGCCCGGGGCGGGCAGGCCGCATCGAACAAAAGTCCGCTGGTGGCGGGTTTTACCATCACGGATCAGGATAGGTCCGACCTGGTCGCCTTCCTTAACGCACTGACCGATGAACGTCCGATCGACCAAGTTGAACGTCCCTGATCTGTCGGGGCTCCGCACTGGATCCGTGCTTGTCGTCCTTTTCGGGATGCTGGGCGCCTGCAACCCGGACGACCCGGAGCCGGATCCGGGGCCGGGTGGTGGCGGTGGCTACCAGCCGACGCAGGTGGCTTTCCAGGTCCCCCCGGGTTTTCCGCAGCCGTTCATACCGGCGGACAATCCGTTCACGGTGGAAGGGATCAAGCTCGGACGGTTCCTGTTCTACGAGGAGCGGTTGAGCGGCAACAACACACAGAGTTGTGCATCCTGTCACAGTGCGTCGGAGGCCTTCACCGATCATGGCAACCGCTTCAGCACGGGCATCGATGGCATCCAGGGTGACCGTAACTCGATGCCCTTGCAGAACCTGGCCTGGGAGCCGAGCTTCTTTTGGGACGGCAGGTCCCCCACCTTGGAGGAGCAGGTGCTGGAGCCTGTGATCAATCCGATCGAGATGCACGAGGAATGGCCCGATGCCATCGCCAAGTTGGAGGCCGATCCCATCTATCCAACGCTTTATGCACGGGCGTTCGGTTCGCCGGGCGTAACGGTGGACCGCACGGCCAAGGCCATGGCCCAGTTCCTGCGGACGATGGTATCCTGGAACTCACGCTTCGATCGTTTCCAGCGGGGCGAGGCCGTGCTGACGGTGGAGGAGCAGCTCGGGTTCCAACTGACCACCTTGGAGGGTGGCTTTCCACCGGACGTGCCGGGAGGGCAGGGTGGGGCCGACTGCTTCCATTGCCACCCCAGCGGCGGAGGACGGTTCACCGATGGTATCCTGCGCAACAATGGACTTGATCCCGAGAGCGCGTGGACGGACCTGGGCCTTGGTGCGCTCACTGGTCAACCCCAGGACCGTGCGAAGTTCAAGACGCCATCCCTGCGCAATGTGGCACTTACGGCCCCGTACATGCACGATGGTCGGTTCCAGACACTGGAGGAGGTCATCGACCACTACAACAGCGGTGGTCATCCCTCGCCCACCACGGACCCGAACATGAAGTTCACCACAGGCGGTCTGCAGCTTACACCGGAGAAGAAGGCTCAGTTGATCGCCTTCCTGCACACCCTGACCGACTGGGACTTCGTGAACAACCCGGCCTACCAGGACCCCGGACCTCCCTCGTTGGATTAGAAACCATCTCAAAAGGATCCTTCGGGCTGCGCCAGTGCATGTACCTGGCTTCCGTCGTTGATCATGCCTTGAAGAGCGTCCCGTTCGGCGAGGGATCGCGCCCAGGCTGCCCAGGATGATCCCTTCGGTCGGTCTGCCGGGCAGGCCGGTTCGCTGCCAGAACGATCTTGATACGGATCTTAGGCAGCCTTTACGGCCGGTGCCCAGCGGCTGCAGCGCAGTTTGTCGCCGAGCACTTCGGGCTTGAAGATGCTCGTGCCGGTAAGCATGCGGGCGCATTCCTGGACACCTTCCGTGATGCTGGGGTGGGGATGGAGCAGATCGGCCAGTTCGCGCACCGGTGTGCCCTGACGGATCATCATCGCCACGGCCTGGATCGCGCTGGAAGCATGCTCTCCCACGGCCCTCATACCGAGGACGCGCATCTCTGCATCGTCCGTGACGAGGATCTTGAAGAACCCACGGGTCCGTCGCATGGCGATCGCGCGGGCCAGGCAGCTGTAGTCTATCCGCGCCATGCGGTAAGGGATGCTGCGGGCACGGCACTCCTGTTCGTTGAGCCCCACACCGGCCACTTCGGGGTCGAGGAACATGATGGTGCTCATGTTCGCGTAGCTGGGTGCATCATTGCGGATGCCGGCCAGCACCTCCACGGCGTGGCGACCCTCGAGCTCGCCCAGGTTCACGAGCATGTTGCTTCCGGTGGCATCACCCACCACATGGATGTGCGGCAGCGAGGTGGCCGTGCCGTTGAGGAGGGGTTGCCCACGTTCGTCCAGGGCCAGTCCTGCCAGTTCCAGGCCAAGGCGGTCCGTGTTGGCAACACGCCCGATGGAAAGCAGGGCCTTGGCAACTGCCACTGTTTCGCGGCGGCCGTCCGGGTAGGACAGTTCATAGGTGACCCTGCCGTTGCCGGGGCCCTCCTCCTGCACGGCAAGGCGCTCGAGTTTGGCGTTGCGATGGATGATGACACCGCGCCGTTCCATTTCGCGCGAGACCAGCTCGGACACATCCTCATCCTCGAAGGGCAGGATGCGTGCCGCACGGTCGATGAGGTGGACCCGGGTGCGACCGAGGTTGGAGAAGATCGTGGCGAACTCGCATCCGATGACACCTGCGCCGATGATGACGATGCTTTCGGGAGGGGCGGCGAGGTCGAAGATCTGGTCGCTCGTGAGCACGTTCACACCGTCCATGGGCAACTCGTTCGAGGTGCGTGGACGGCTTCCGGTGGCAATGATGATGTGTGCCGCCTCCACATGACGGTCACCACCGGAGCGGCGGATCTCCACCACATGCGGGCCGATGAAGTGTGCTTCGCCGCGTTCATAGGTGAAGACCGGCATGCCACGTTCATCCCGCTGTTCCGACAGCAGCTGCATGTGGCAGGCGTAGAGGTACTTCCGCTCGAACATGGCTTCCTGAAGCGTTCGGTGCACTTCGTCCCACTCGAGCTTCAACGGCTCGCGACCCCGCTTACGCATCAATTCATTGGTGCTGGAAACGCGCATGGCCATTTCCCAGAGGGTCTTGGATGCCAGCGCTCCGTTGTAAATTCCTGTACCACCGATGCGATCGCGTTCCACCAGCATGACGCGCATGCCAAGGTCGATGGCGCGCATCGCGGCGGCATGTCCGGCGGGTCCGCCACCGATGATGACCAGGTCGTATCGTTCCATCGAGCAATGTGGTAGGACGCCTTCATACGCGAACACGGATGCGGGGTTGCCCTGGTCCGTCCGTATCTGAATGACGAACATCGGGTACGCAGCCCCTTTCGTCGTAGTGCCTGCCGGTCCTGCGTATCCTTTGGGGCTGCGGCAGCGTACGAGCGGACGGAAGTGGTGTCCGTGCGCAGCTTGCATCCATATGGTCTCCTGGTCGGCGCGCTGCTGCTCGCCGGAGCAGCGCGTTCCCAGTGTCCACAGCTCTACGACTATTACGGGGTTCCCTCCGATGCGCCGCAATGGTACAGCTGCTCAGGTACCGCCTATGCGTTGCTGGTCGCCACACCCGATGTGGTGGGCGCCTACACCATCGATTGGGGGGACGGTTCACCCCTTCAGAACGGAAGCTCCCTGCAGCCGCCACAGAGCGTGAGCCATGTGTATCCCGCCACGGTGGGAAGCTACACGGTGGTGTTCACGGAGCTTGCCACCGGCTGTACGGTGACCGGCGTGCTGATCATGGAGCAGAGCACCAGCGCTTCGATCCAGATACCGGTCGGTGGGCTCACGCAGGTGTGTGCACCGCACGCGGTGGAATTCATCAACTCCAGCACGAACGTTTCACCCAACACGGTCTTCATCTGGGATTTCGGGGATGGCAGTCCGCCCCTCACGTTCGACCATACGAACTGGGGACAGACCATCTCGCACACCTACCTGTCAGGAACGGTCGATTGTGAGACCACCGTGGAACTGTCCGCGGAGAACACATGCAACACCCTGCAGGGCGGTGCCAGCCTGGCCACCTTCAACCCGATCCGCATTTGGGACATCGACGATGCGAGCATCGCCCCAAGTGCGACCCTCCTGTGTTGGCCGGACAATGAGGTCACTTTCCTGAACACCACCGAGCGCAACTGTTTCCAACAGGGTAACATCTTCCAGCGGTACGAGTACTGGAACTTCGGCGACTACTGGGGTGCTGGTCAGGATTCGCTCATCGACTGGACCCCGTGGCCGCCCACCTTCCCGCGCACCATCGCCTATCCCGGTATCGGCACCTACGAGGTGACCCTTCTGGACAGCAACTATTGCGGCATCGACACAGCGACCGTCATCATTGAGATCGTACCGCCGCCTTCGGTCACGCTCACGGTGGCGCCGGACACCATCTGTGCGGGTGAGACCGCCTTCTTCGACGAGACCACATCCGGTGGTGCCAACTACTTCCAATGGGACTTCGGTACCGGCAATGGCTTCCAGTGGACCGGTGCCGGCGATCAGGCACACACGTACAACACACCAGGCGTGTACACCGTGCGCTTTACGGCGAGCATACAGGGCGCCACGGCGGGTTGCGCGGATACCGCTTCGGTTCAGGTCGTGGTGCTGCCGCGCCCCACGGCGGCCTTCACGGTGGACCAGGATGCCGCCTGTGATTCCATCACCGTTGCCTTCACGAACACCTCCATCGGCGCGATCGCACACCTCTGGTCCTTCGGCGATGGCACCTTCAGTACGGATGTCGTTCCCCCGCCACACACCTACAGCGCACCGGGGACCTATACGATCACACTGGAGGTGACCAACGCGCTCGGATGCGCCCACAGCATGGATCATGTGGTGGAGGTCTTTGCGCCGCCGAGCCTTGCCGTTCAAGTGGCCAACCTATGTTTCGGTGAGGTGGCTTCGTTCAGTCCCGTGGTGACCACGGCCACAGGGAACCCCGTGACAGGCTATGCCTGGGACCTGGGCGATGGCACCACGGCGGTGACCGAGCAGGTCGATCACAGCTATGCGGTGGCGGGAGTGTACCAGGTGACACTGACCGTGTCCGGGACCTACTGCGGTGCGACCACCACCCAATGGGTGAGCGTGCAGCCGCGTCCTGAAGCGATCATCCAAGCTTCACCGGTCCTTGGTTGCTCACCGCTCACCGTGCAGTTCGACAATGCCAGCACCGGTGCCACCGACCATGTCTGGGTCACGGGTGATGGCATGGTCTACACCACGCCCACCGCCACGCACACGTATACCAACCCGGGCACGGCCGATACGGTGTTCACGGTGCAGTTGATCGCTTCGTCGCAGTTCGGCTGCGCGGATACGAGCACCGTTGATATCACGGTGGCGCCAGGTGTGCAGGCTTCGTTCCAGCACAATGCCCAACCCGGGTGTGCGCCGCTCGACGTTCAGTTCCAGAACCTCAGCACGGGAGCCGGAAGCTATCTGTGGGACTTCGGGGACGGCACCACCTCCACGGATCCTTCCCCATCGCACACGTTCATCAACACCAGCTTCTTCCTGGACATCCGCACGGTGACCTTGACGGCCTACTCCCCCGCAGGCTGTCAGTCCACCGTCACCCAGCAGATCACCGTCTATCCGACCCCGGAGTTCAACTTCGTGGCCACCCCCGACAGCGGCTGCGGTCCGCTCACGGTGACCTTCCCCAGTGTGGTCGGTGCGGTGAGCTATGCCTGGGATTTCGGTGATGGTACTTCGGGAACGGGTCCTTCACCCATACACACCTATTACAACACCACCACCAATGACCAGGTGTTCGTGGTCACGCTCATCGGCGCCAATGCCTTCGGATGCGTGGATACGACCACGGCGCAGGTAACTGTGTTCCCGGTCCCCACCGCGCACTTCGAGCTGTCGGACAGTGTGGGTTGTCACCCCCTTGCCGTGGACCTCACCAACCTCTCCACGGGTGCGGACCAGTTCACCTGGGACTACGGCGATGGCACCTCTTCCGATACCACGGAGGCGGTGCATCAGCATGTGTGGAACAATTTCGCGGGGCCGGGTCCGGCGCAGTTCACGGTGGAGCTGACGGCCACCACGGACCGGGGCTGCACGCATACAACGAGCCGGTCCGTCACGGTCCATCCGCAGGTGATCGCCGCCTTTGTGTCGGATACGGTCGGGTGTGCGCCCCTGCCGGTACAGTTCGTCAACGTCTCCACCGGTGCCACGTCATACGAATGGACCTTCGGGGACGGGGTCTTCAGTGCGCTCGCTTCGCCCGCCCACACATACATGAACCAAGGCCTGGATGAGCAGGTCCGAACGGCCACCCTGGTCGCCACTTCGGCATTCGGTTGCACCGACACCGCGCAGCGAACCATCCGCATCCTGCCTCAACCGTTGGCGCAGTTCGTACCGGGTGTGCTGGACGGTTGCCAGCCGCTCAACGTGCCGTTCCAGGACCTGAGCGTTGGCGGTGTTCAGTATGAGTGGGATTTCGGCAACGGACAGCTGCTCACAGCTGGACCGGGGGGACAGGTGCAGACCTACACGCACACGTCCGCCACACCGGTCGACTTTACCGTGACGCTGGAGGTCACCTCCGACCTGGGCTGCACGGACACCACCACCCGCGTGCTCACCGTCTATCCGCCCCTGCAGGCGCTGTTCACCGTCACAGAGGAGGCCTGTTCCCCCATGATGGTGGACATCGTGAACGGCAGCCAGGGCGCGCTGACGCTGCTGTGGGACATGGGTGATGGCACCACGCTCGTGGGCACCGATCCGCAGTATACCTATGTGAACAACGGTCCGTTCCCCGTGCAGCGCATCATCACCCTTACGGCCACTTCGCAGTACGGATGCACGGCCACTTACAGCCGCACTGTGACCGTTCATCCTGTACCGGTCGCGGACCTGCTGGCGACCCCGTTCACCCAGCAGTTCCCGGATGCGACCGTGCAACTGGTCAACAACAGCGGGCCGGGCAACTGGTCGCACCAGTGGAGCTTCGGGGATGGCAATGGTTCATCACTGCAATCGCCCGGGTCCCATACGTATGCCACCTGGGGCACCTTCCTCATCGAGTTGATCGTGAGCGGACCTTTGTGCAGCGATACGGCACGTCAGGAGGTGACCATCACCCCACCGCTGCCCACCGCTTCCTTTCTGGGGCAGGGCGAAGGCTGCGTCCCGCTCACGGTGCAGTTCACGAACACCTCGCTGCAGGCCCTCAGCTACCAGTGGAATTTCGGGGACGGCGGAACGAGCACGGCGGATAACCCCAGCTACACCTTCAACGTACCAGGGGTGTATACCGTCACATTGACCGCCATGGGCGTTGGAGGAGGCATGAACACGGCCGTGAAGGTCGATTCGGTGGTGGTGCGGCCGCGCGCCAACGCCTTCTTCGTACTGCAGCCCACGCAGGTCATCGTGCCCTCCGAACCCGTGTTCACGTACAACCTCAGTGCGAACGCGACGGCATATCAGTGGGACTTCGGTGACGGGTCCACCTACACGGAGTTCAACCCGGTGCACTATTACACGGCACCCGGCACCTTCGATGTGCAGCTCATCGCCAACAATGCGTGGAACTGTCCGGATACGTTCCTGTTGGAGCAGGCGGTGCGCGGTGAGGCCACGGGCGACATCCGGTTCCCGAACGCCTTCACACCCAACAGCGAAGGTCCCACGGATGGCTACTACGACCCGAACAGTTATTCGAACGATCACTTCTTCCCGCTCTACCAGGGCGTGGAGGACTATCGCTTGGAGATCTTCAACCGCTGGGGCGAGCTGCTCTTCGTTACAGAGGACGTTCGCGTGGGATGGGACGGTTGGTACCGCGGCAGTCCCGCCAAGCAGGATGTCTATGTCTGGAAAGCCTTCGCCCGTTTCAGTGATGGTCGAGAGACCGTGATGAAGGGTGACGTAACACTATTGCGATGATGATGGAACGCTACATGCTCCCGGTGCTGTTCTCTGTTGGAACACTGGCCTGTTTCGGTCAGGTGAACTACAAGCGACCGCACAACCAGATGCTGGACCAGGCCAAGGCGCTGCTCGCTGCCGGCGACCACGCCGAAGCGCTGAAGATCTACAAACGCCTGCTACCGGTGGATCCCTCCTTCGTGGAGGTGAACTATGAAGCTGCGGTGTGCATGGTGAACCTGCCGGGCCAGCGCGATCTGGCGGCGCCCTTGTTGGAGCGCGCCGTGGAGGGCGGCCACGTGGAGGCTCACTTTGAGCTCGCCGCACTTCGCCACAGACAGCAGCGCTTCGATGAGGCACTTGCGCTCTACCGCACCTATAAGGGACTTCACTATCGCATGGTGAAGGATGCCGAGGTCGATCGCATGGCGGCCATGAGCACGCATGCCAAGGAACTGGTCGCATCACCGGTGGATCTGCAGGTGCGCAACCTGGGCAGCACGGTCAATTCGGCTTCCCACGACTACTGTCCCCTGGTGACCGCCGATGGTGGCACCCTCTACTTCACTTCACGCCGATCGGGCACGGTAGGGGGCATGAAGGACATGGCCGGGCAGTATTTCGAGGATATCTATATGTCCGTTCAGGTCGATGGCGTGTGGAGCCGTGTGAAGAACGTGGGCCAGCCGGTCAATACAGCCGTGCACGATGCCACCGTGGGCCTGGACCCCAACGGTGATCGGATGATCATTTACCGCACCCAGCGCGACCTGGTGAGCGGAGACCTGTATGAGGTGAGCCGGAAGGGTGGTCAGTGGCAGCCTCCGGTACAGCTGACGCCCATGATCAACTCACCATCCCACGAACCCAGCGCAAGCATCGCTCCGGGTGGGGACGAGATCTACTTCACCTCCGACCGGCCCGGTGGCTTCGGTGGACGTGACCTCTATCGCATCCGCAGATTGCCCAACGGCGAGTGGAGCCTGCCGTTGAACCTGGGGCCCAACATCAACACGCCCCACGATGAGGATGCGCCCTTCATGCACAGCGACGGGATCACGTTGTTCTTCAGCTCCAACGGCCACAACACGATGGGGGGCTATGACATTTTCAAGGCCACGCTGATCGATGCCGACATGAACGGCTGGAGCGCTCCGGAGAACATGGGATATCCGTTGAACACGGTGAACGATGACATCTACTTCTCCCTGAGCGCCGATGGCCATACAGGCTATTTCTCCTCCGAACGGAATGGCGGGCTTGGCATGCAGGACATCTATCAGGTCGATTTCCCCAGCAGCCAGCTGAACTATGTGCTTGCGCGCGGGGTGGTCACTGATACGTCCGAGGAGCCGCTGCGCGCCCGCATCACCCTGATGGACAAGGACCGCACCGAGGTGCTCGGTGTGTACAATACCAATGCCGCCACAGGCCGCTACATCATGGTGCTGGCCCCGGGTGAGGAGTATGCGCTCACGGTGGAGTCGCCTGGTTTCGCGGAACAGCAACTTGGATTGCGTGCAGTTCCGAGAGCGGGGGATGAGCGCGAGCTTACGCTGGATGTGACCCTTGTCCAGCCAGCAGTTGCCGAGCGTACCGATCAGCATGAGTAGGATGCGACACTGGGTGAGCATATGTGCCCTGGGCCTGGCTGTTGAGGCTGGTGCCCAGGATGCGCATTTCACCCAGTTCTATGCGCTTCCGACCTACGTCAGCCCGGCCTTTGCGGGAACCGGTGCGCAGACCCGCCTGGGGCTGGCCTACCGCGATCAGTGGCCCTCCATACCAGGGTCCTTCGTTACCGCCAACTTCGCACTGGACCATTACATGCCCGATGTGAACAGCGGTCTGGGCCTGCTCGTGAACCATGACCGGGCCGGTTCCGGAGCGCTGCGATACAGCAGCATCGCCGGGCAATATGCCTATGAGATCGAATTGAAGCGCAAGGTTTTCCTGCGTCCAGCATTGCAGGTGGGATGGGTCAACCATGCGGTGGACTACTCGCGCCTTGTGTTCGGCGACCAGCTGGCGCGGGGTGGCACCGTGGGCACCTTCGAGTCCATGGACGGGACCAGCATAAGCTACGCGGACATTGCGGGCGGCGCCTTGTTCTTCACGCCGAATTACTGGCTGGGGATCTCGTGGCATCACCTCAATCGGCCGAACCAGTCCCTGCTGCTCAACGAGGCCCGCCTGCCCATTCGTTTCAGCGCACATGGTGGCTATCGGGTGAACGTACGCACACCCGTCATCAAGGAGCATCCGCAGAGCGTGGTGTTCGCCTTCAACTACCGGAGCCAGGAGCGATATGACCAGTTGGACCTGGGAGCTTATTTCGAGCGGGACCCCTTCTTTGCGGGCATCTGGTTCCGCGGAATTCCGCTACTGAAGGCTTATGCGCCCGGCTACGCGAACAACGATGCAGTGGCCCTGCTGGTCGGCTTCAAGGTGGAGGACCTGCGCGTGGGATACAGCTATGACGTCACCATATCACGCCTCGCCGGTCACAGCGGCGGTGCGCACGAATTGACGCTGGGCTACGACCTCGTTCAGCCCTACAAGAAGCGTTCGGCCACACGGCGGCGCATCGTTCCCTGCGCCAAGTTCTGACCCCTACTGTCCGGCGCGTTCGCTCAGTTCCAGCCAGCGGTCGGTCATGCGGTCCAGTTCTTTCACGGCGCGTTCCAGTTCGATGGAGTGCTCCATCATCCGATGGTGGTCCCCCGCACCTGCGGCCATCAGTTGCAGCAGTTCCTCCTTGCGCCGCTCCAAGACAGGCATTTCCTTGTCGATGCGCTCCAACTCCAGCCGCTCAGCGTAGGTGAGCTTCTTGCGTGCCGGCGCTGGAGGTTCGGGTCCTTGCACCTCCCGCTCCACCTTTTCCGCACGTGGCCGCTCGTTCTCCGCCTTCTGTTTTTCGCGCAGGTCCGTGTAGCTGCCCACCCATTCCTTCACACGGCCCTCGCCTTCAAAGACCAGCAGCTTGGTGCAGATCTTGTCCATGAAGAAGCGGTCGTGGCTCACGATGAGCAGGCACACGTCCAGGTCCATCAGGAAATCCTCCAGGGCGTTGAGCGTGGGAATGTCGAGGTCGTTGGTGGGCTCGTCGAGGATCAGCACGTTGGGGTTGCGCATCAGCACGGTGCAGAGGTAGAGCCTGCGCCGTTCACCACCGCTGAGGGTGCTCACGTACTGGTACTGTTTCTCCTTGTCGAAGAGGAATCGCTCCAGCAGGGCCGATGCGGTGAGCGTGCGTCCCTTGTTCAGGGGGATGACCTCGGCGATGTCGCGCACCACCTCGATGATGCGCTTGTCCTCACTGATGGGCAGCCCCTGCTGGTCGAAGGTGCCGAGGATCACGGTGTCCCCGATGCTCACGGTCCCTTGGTCGGGCTTCATGCGGCCCACGAGCAGTTCGATGAACGTGCTCTTGCCGATGCCGTTGGGCCCCACGATGCCGATGCGGTCGCCGCGTTTGAGCGAGTAGCTGAAGTGGCTGACGATGGGCCTGTAGGTCCCGGGCTTGTCGGGTGATCCGAACGCCTTGGTGAGGTTGCGTGCTTCGATCACCTTGCCACCAAGGCGTTCGGTCTTCACATCGATCTTCACCTCGTCACGGTCGAACCGGCGGGTGGCCTGCGCTTTGATCTCGTCGAATTTGTCGAGGCGGCTCTTGCTCTTGGTTCCGCGCGCGCGGGGCATCTTGCGCACCCACTCCAGTTCGCTGCGCATCAGTCCGCGCAGGTGCTGCTGGGTGGCGTCGCGCACCTCGTCCAACAGGGCCTTCTTCTCCACGTAGTAGCTGTAGTTGCCTTTGAAGCGGGTGAAGGCCCCGAACTCCATCTCGATGATCTCGTCGCACACGTTGTCCAGGAAATAGCGGTCGTGCGTTACGAGCAGGAGGGTCATGGACGGCGTGTTGAGCTCGTTCTCCAGCTGCTCGATCATGTTCAGGTCGAGGTGGTTGGTGGGCTCGTCGAGGATGAGCACGTCCGGTGCATTGATGAGCACCTTGGCCATGGCCAGGCGCTTTTGCTGCCCCCCGCTGAGGGTGTTCACGGGCTGCTCCATATCGCGCAGGCCGAAGCGGTGGAGAAGGCTTTTGACACGGGCCTCGTGGTCCCAGGCGTTCAATTCCCCCATGCGGTCCACGGCGGCCTGCATGTCGCGTTCGTTGGCACTGCGCGCCACCGCATGCTCATAGGCCCGGATGGCATTGGACACCGGGTCGTCCTGATCGAGCATCTCGTCCACCAGGCTGTGCGAGGCGGTCATCTGAACGTTCTGGTCCAGGTACCCGACACGCAGGCCCTTGTTGAAGGTGACGGTGCCTTCATCGGGTGTCTCCACCCCGGCGATGCACTTCAACAGGGTGCTCTTGCCGGTGCCATTGCGGGCAACGATGGCGGTCTTCTGGCCTTTCTCCAGGCCGAAGGAGACGTCCTTGAAGAGCTGGCGCGGCCCGTAGCGTTTGGCGAGGCGTTCGACGGAGAGGACGTTCATGGGGCCGCGAAGGTAGCCCGCTCACTGTTCCTGTTCCCCGAGCAGCTTGGCGATGTCGCCGATGAGCCGGTCAACGTCCTTCGTGGAAGTGCCGTCGTAGAAGCCGCGCAGCCTGCGCTGTGGGTCCACCAGCACGAAGTTCTCGGTGTGGACGAAGTCATCCGGTCCACCATCGCCTTCATCCAGCACGGCGAAATAGCTCTTGCGGGCGAGGTCATAGATCTGTGCGCGCTCGCCGGTGAGGAAGCGCCACCGGTCGGGGTCTGCGTTGTGCTTCGCGGCGTAGGCAGCGAGCACGGGGACGGAGTCCATTTCGGGGGTCACCGAGTGGGAGAGCAGCAGCAGGCGGGGTTCACTCTTGTAGGCCGCCTGCACCCGCTCCATCTGCACGGTCATCTTGGGGCAGATGGTGGCGCAGGTGGTGAAGAAGAAGTCGGCCACGATGATGCGGTCCTTGGCATCATCCAGGGTGAAGCGCTCCCCGAACTGGTCGATGAGGTTGAAGTCCTTGATGTGGTGCTCACCCGTGACACCCTTCAACGACGGATCCACCAGCCGCGGATCCAACTGGGAGGGATGGTAGATCGGCAGCCTGTCCGAGGGCTTCAACATGAAGTAGGCCACAAGGACAAGCGCGAGGAACAGGGCGAGGAAGAGCAGAATGCGGGTGCGCATCGTTCAACGCAGATCGATGGTGTAGGACAGGCTCATGATCCACCGCTGTCCCGGCCAGGATACCTGGGTGTCGCGGTCGTGGATCAACGCCAATCCCAACTCATGGTCCTTCATGATCTTGACGTCGGTGCCCAGCCGGTAGCGTACACCGGTGTAACGCATGCCTTGGAAGCCGGCCCAGGTGAAGAACTCCACTGTCAGTTCCGGGTCGTACTTGAGGTCCGGTATGTTGTAGGACACCCCGAAGCGGTTGCGCAGTACTTCGCGGCGTTCGCCCCAAGGCCGGTAGTTGTGCTGATAGATGAATCGGTAATCAAGTTCAACTCGGTCGACCTTCTTCTCCATGGACACGCGCACACCGCTGCGATGACGGTTCCGTTCACCGTTGCGGAAGGCGATGCGCTGTTCGATGCCCACGTCCATCCAGTCGGCGATCTTGTAGCGTGCACTGCCATCGAGGAAGAGCTGGTTGCCGTCCGCGAGTTCGTCACCCGTCCGGAAACCGGTCTCGGCTGCGAGGTCCAGCCGCTTGTAGCGGTCCTCGCCCAGCACGTCCTTGAGGAAGGCCGGCGCGTCCGCCTTCACGCCGAAGCTGGTCCACAGGCCCGTATTGCGTGCAGGGCGCAATGCTTCCTGGGCATGCAGCAGCACCGTGCTCGGCAGCAGCAGGGACAGCAACAGCAGGCGCATGGATTCAGTAGTTGAGGATCGTGATGGTCGGCGCCGTCACGATCTCACGTCGTCCCTCGATCTCCACGGTGCGGTAGATGCCTTCACGGCAGTTGTCATTGTCACATTCACTGATGGCATAGATCCGGTACGAACCCTTACGCAGCCAGGGGAAGCGGAACTCGCCATTGGGCCCTGTGCGGGTGTCGTCATCGTGGTACTGGCCGTCACCGTAGATGATGTAGACGCGCACATCCACAGCGGGGTAGGGGTCTCCCTGCGGGTTCCCGCTCAATGAAACGGCTTGTTCCAGCACTGAGCCGCGGATCTCGGCGCGGCCACCATCGCCGGGGTCCTTGGAGCAGGCACTGAAGAGGGCTGACAGTAGGAGGAATGCAGGTACGGAACGCATTGCAATGTAAAGAGGGCGTGAAGGTAGCGTGAAGAACGCTCAGGCTCCTTCGTAGATACCCTCCACCATGCGGTCATATTTGGTGAGTATCTGCTTCCTCCGCAGTTTGAGGGTGGGGGTGAGCTCACCACCATCGATCGTCCATTCCTGGGGAAGCAGGGCGATGCGTTTCACCTGTTCCCACTGTCCGAGTCCCTCATTGGCGGTCGCCACTTCCCGGAAGATGCGGTCGATGATGCGTTGGTCGGCGATCACCTGCTCCCTGCTGGTGAAGGGGATGCCCTTGCGCTCGCAATAATCCTTGAGGAAATTGAACTCCGGAACGATCAGTGCCGCCGGGAATTTGCGGTTCTCGCCGATCACCATGGCCTGCTCGATGAAGCGGGAGGCCTTCAATTTGTTCTCCATCACCTGCGGGGCGACGTATTTGCCACCGCTGGTCTTGAAGATCTCCTTCTTGCGGTCTGTGATGCGCAGGAAGCCTTCGGGGGTGATCTCGCCGATGTCGCCGGTGTGCAGCCAGCCGTCCGCATCAATGGTCTGTCGCGTCATCTCCTCGTCCTTGTAATACCCGATCATGATGTTCGGTCCTTTGGCCAGGATCTCGCCGTCCTCCGCTATCCGCACGGTCACTCCGGGTATGGGCCTGCCCACGGTACCGAAGCGCAGGCCATCGTTGCGCTGGTCGTTCACGGTGATCACCGGCGAAGATTCGGTGAGCCCATAGCCCTCCATCACGGGGATGCCGGCCGCGTTGAACACCCGTGCCAGCCGGGGTTGCAGGGCGGCGCTGCCACTGGCCACCACGCGGCATTTGCCACCCAGCGCGGCCTGCCACTTGCTGAAGATGAGCTTGCGGGCGATCGCCAGTTGGATGTCGTACCAGGGGCTGCGACCATGCACCTCGTAACGATGCCCCAGGTCCAGTGCCCAGAAGAAGAGCTTGCGCTTCACGCCGGTCAACGCATCGCCCTTGGCCACGATCTTGTCATAGATCTTCTCCAGCAGGCGCGGCACGGCGGTGAACACGTCCGGCGCCACCTCGCGGATGCGATCGCCCAGGTCGTCCAGGGTCTCCTGGAAATGGATGCTGACCCCCGAGTAGAGGTAGAGGTACATGAGCATCCGTTCGTAGATGTGCGAGAGGGGCAGGAAGCTGATGCAGCGCGCGTGATGGTCGACCGGGAAGCGGGTCATGCTTGCGAGCACGTTGCTGAGGATGTTGCGGTGGGTGAGCATCACCCCTTTGGGACGTCCTGTGGTGCCGCTGGTGTAAATGATGGTGGCCAGGTCGTCGGGCTTCACCTGCGCCTTGTAGGTGGTCAGGGTGGGGCGGTCCTGCTCCTGGGCCAGCGCCGCCACCGCCTCCCAATGTGGGTGGTCGGGCAGGCGGTCGAAGCTGTAGAGGTGCATCAAGGCTGGGCAACTGGCCCTGGCCTGCTGTGCCTTGGCCATGATCTCCGCATTGCTGCCAAAGAAGACCTTGCTTTCCGAGTGAGCGAGCACATAGGCGAAATCCTCGGCGCTGCTCGTGGGGTAGATGGGTATCCCGATGGCGCCGATGCGAAGCACGGCCTGGTCCACCAGGCACCATTCGCTGCGGTTGCCACTGGCGATGGCCACACGGTCACCCGGCTTGATGCCAAGGTGCATCAGGCCCAGCGCGATGCGCTCCGCCTGGGCGATGAGTTCCTGGGTGCTGATCCCCACCCATCGGTCGCCCACCTTGCTGGCGATGGCGATCTCCTTGGGGTGGGCGGCGAGCTGATGCTCGGGAAGGTCGTGCAGACGGGTAGGCTCCATGGTCCCAAATTAACGCAGGGGAGCTTATCCGGGTTCTCCCAGGCCTGCGTTGGTCCTGGGACACGCGGCGCTCAAAGCCCGCCGACCGCATGCAGCGCCTGCAGGTAGCGATCGATGTAATGGTCCAGTTGGCGGGCCTTGTATTGCATCACATACCGCGGATGCTCCAGGGTGAGGATGCGCTGGAAGAGGCCCAGCCGCTCGTTCAGCTTGGTGAAATAGGCGGCGTTCTTACCAGTACCGATGCAGAGCGCCACATCACGGCGCATGCCGGTATCCACGAGAGTGCGCAACCAGCCCTCCACAAAGGGTGTGACCGCGTGTTCCAGGGCCTTGTCGTCGTAGTAGTTCAGGTTGATCGGTCCGCCTTTCGGCCCCTGCTTCACGAAGCCCAGCGGACAAACGGCATGGACGTACACCCGACCATAGAACGATGCAGCGCCGCCTGCAGCGCGCACCATCCGGTAGAAGAAGTCGCTGCTGGGCTCATGGGTGTGCAGGCCTTGAACAGGGATGCCGAGGTCCTGCACACATCGCTTGGTATCGGTGAAGGAGAGGCCCGTGCTTCCCGCTCCCAAGCGGCCGGGATTGATCCCGAGCATCAGCACGCGTGGCCGGTCGTCGCTGTAGTAGCGTCGGTGGAACTCCGTCACGATCCGCTTCACTTCCGCGGCGTGCGGACCGTTGAACGGATCGAGCACGCCGATGCCGGCCGGCAGGTGGACATCCGCCAGGGAGAACGACAGTACATGACGTAGCAGGCGGTCGGCTAGCATGATATCGGTCGGAAGGATCCGTTCCGTCATGTTCATTTCGGGGCCTGCCGGTAGATCCACACACCTACCACGGCGAAGATCAGGTTGGGCAGCCACACGGCGAGCAGGGGGTCCAAGCCGGCATTGGTGGCGGCCACGGTGGTCAGCTTCATGGCGAAGATGTACAGGAGGATGAGCATCACGCCGAGCGCCAGATGGAGGCCGGTCCCACCGCGCACCTTCCGGCTCGCGATGCTGACGCCGATCAGGGTGAAGACGTAGGTGGCGAAGGGGTAGGAGGTGCGTTGGTGCTTCTCGATCACATAGGGCATCAGGGAGCCATCCCCCTGCTTCTGCTTGGCATCGATGTAGGCGTTGATCTCCTCCCATCCCATGGCCATGGCCGTCTCCCACCGTTGCCCCAGGTCAGAGGGCTTGAGCGGGATCAATGTGTCCAGTTCGGCATGGCGCACGATGCGATCTGGCGCTTCATCCATGTACCGGATGATCGGGTCGTACAGCGTCCATCGGCCGCTCACCGAATCATACTTCGCGCGGTCCGCTTCCACGCGGCTGACCAGCTCGCCGTCCCGCCACTGCTGAAGACCGAAGCGGAATCCCACCTTGTCCTGGACGTTGAAGCTCTCGAAATAGGCGATCGTGCCAGGGGCGATCTCGCGGTGCAGGTTCTTCTCGCGAACATTGAAGGTGGCCCTGATGTGCTCCTCCTCGAACGCCAGACGCACACGGTTGGCATCGGGCAGGATGCGATGGTTCACCACGAGGGACAGGGCGGTGAGGAACGTGGCCGCAAGGAAATACGGCCACATGACGCGTGGGAAGCTCACCCCGCTGCTGAGCATGGCGATGATCTCCGTGCGGTGTGCCAGCCTGCTGGTGAAGAGCAGGACGGCAAGAAAGATCAGCAGGCCGCTGAAAAGGTTGCTGTAATAGATGATGAAGTTGAGATAGTACTCCCTGACGATCTCACCGATACCGGCCTTCATCTTTGCAAAATCCTCCGTCTTCTCGCTGATGTCGAACACCACTGCGATGAGCATGATGGTGACCAGGATGAAGAAAAAGGTCCCGAGGAACTGACGGATGATATATCGGTCGAGGGTGCGGAGCACGGCGACGGGTTTGTCAATTGAAGGTTGTCCCATGTCCTATGCAAAATGCACCACCGTGGGTGTATTTTGCATAGGGCATTGGACTCTGTACAGTGATCATCGCATTCATAACCTCACCTTCAATTTCGGCAACAGCGCGTTCTTCCAGCTGGTGAAGCTGCCGTCGAGGATCCGTTCACGTGCCGTGCGCATGATTGCCAGGTAGAAGCCGAGGTTGTGCAGACTCGCGATCTGCTGTCCCAGCATTTCGTTGCTTTGGAAAAGGTGGCGGACGAACGCGCGGGAGTAGGCCGTGTCAACCCAGCTATGGCCATCGGGGTCCAGTGGCGCGTGATCATCGGCCCAGCGCTTGTTCTTGATGTTCACCACACCGCCCAGCGTGAAGAGCATGCCGTTGCGGCCATTGCGCGTGGGCATCACACAATCGAACATGTCCACCCCGCGGGCCATGTTCTCTAATAGGTTCCACGGGGTCCCAACGCCCATCAGGTAACGCGGCCTGTCCTTCGGCAGTATGTCGCAGCAGAGCTCGGCCATGGCGTACATCTCCTCTTCGGGTTCGCCCACGCTCAACCCCCCGATGGCGTTGCCCACCGCGTCCTTGGTGGCGATGTATTCCGCCGAGCGCTTGCGCAGCTCGGGGAAGGTGCTGCCTTGAACGATCGGGAAGAGGGCCTGTTCATGCCCATACTTCGGCTCCGTGCTGTTGAAGCGTTCGATGCAGCGGTCCAGCCAGCGGTGGGTGCGGTGCATGCTCTGCTCGGCGTAGACCGGTTCACAAGGCCAGGGTGTGCACTCGTCGAAGGCCATGCAGATGTCGGAGCCGATGCTGCGTTGCACATCCATCACGGACTCGGGTGTGAAGAGGTGCTTGCTGCCATCGATGTGGCTGCTGAAGCGCACGCCTTCCTCGGTGATCTTGCGGATGTCGCTGAGGCTGTGCACCTGGAAGCCACCGCTGTCGGTGAGGATGGGGCGGTCCCATCCGTTGAACTTGTGCAGTCCGCCTGCATGCTCGATCACCTCCATGCCAGGCCGCAGGTAGAGGTGGTAGGTGTTGCTGAGCATGATCGGCGCGTTGAGGTCGTTGCGCAGCTCACGCGGATGCACCGCCTTCACGGCCCCCAGGGTGCCCACAGGCATGAAGATGGGCGTGGGCACGATGCCGTGGTCGGTATGCAGTTCCCCGGCGCGGGCGCTGGACCCTGGGTCCGTTGTCAGAAGCTTGAATTCCATACGGTCGGAGGGGCGCTAAGGTAGCCCGGTGGCCCGGCACGGACTTCCAGCGTGGGGTGTTCATAACTGGCGGGCTGCGGCGGGAAGGCACCGAACGGGAGGGGATAGCTTCGCCCACGGTGCCGCCAGCCCGTGGTGTGCCCGTTCGAACCCTGCATGTGGACCCTTGAATTCCAGGTGATGTGCGCGGCACTTGTGGTGCTGCTGTTCTTCCACCTGTTCATGTTCCTGCGCCTGGCCTGGCCGAAGCCCGCACCCGCTCCCGACCGTGAGCTGCCGGTGAGCGTGGTGATCTGCGCCCGCAACGAGGCCCGTTCCCTGGAGGCGCTGCTGCCCATCCTGCTGGACCAGGACCATCGCACCTTCGAGGTGGTGGTGGTGAACGACCGCAGCGAGGACGATACCTGGGAGGTGCTGCAATGGATGAAGCCGCAGTACGAGCGTCTGCGGCCCGTGAACATCCAGGCGGATGAGAAGTTCAGTTACGGCAAGAAGATCGCATTGGGGGTGGGCGTGCGCGCGGCCCGATACCCGCATGTGCTGGTCACCGACGCCGATTGTCGTCCTGAAGGACGCGACTGGATCAGCCTGATGGCAGCCGGCTTCCGGAATGGGCGCAGCATCGTGATCGGGCACAGCCCGTATACCGCAGAGCCCGGTTTGGCCAGCGTGCTGGAGCGGTACGACGGTTGCATGAAGGCGGCGCAATACCTTTCATTCGCCATGTCGGGAATGCCGTACATGGGCGTGGGCCGCAACCTGGCCTACACCAGCGAGGTGTTCTTCAATGCACGCACGGCACAACGTGGCAACCACTTGATGAGCGGCGACGACGATCTGTTCATCAACGCCGTGGCCCGGGCGCGCATCACGGCCGTGGTGACGGCGCCGGCTTCGTTCATGACCACGCAGGCAACACCCGACCTGGCCACCTGGATCCGCCGCAAGCGCCGGCACTACACCACTGCGGCGCACTACCGCCTGGGCCACCAGGTACTGCTTACGTTGCTGCCCCTGGCCCACCTGGTGTTCTGGGCCATGATGGCGCTGCTCATCCTGCGCGGCCAATGGTTGCAGGCCATGGTGGCCGGAGCGGTGAAGCTGTTCGTGTTGTTACCCATCACCATGACCGCGTTGCACCGCCTGCGTGCAGGAGCGCTGGTCTGGTTCGCACTCCCCCTGGAATGGTTGTTCCTAATTCTGGATCCCCTGCTGTACGCCAGCACGATCCTCGTCAAGCCCAAACGATGGAAGTGAACGAGAACCTCAGCGAAAAGGCCCAGTACGACTACAAGCTGGTGCGTCGTGCCGTGGACCAGGGCGATCAGAAGGCCTACGCCGAACTGATGAGCCGTTACCGCGACTCCATCTACTTCATGTTGTTGAAGATGATCAACAACAAGGACGATGCGGAGGACCTTACCATTGAGGCGTTCGGCAAGGCCTTCCACCGCTTGAAGCAGTACACGCCGAACTACGCGTTCAGCACCTGGCTCTTCAAGATCGCCTCCAACAACTGCATCGATTGGATCCGCAAGCAGAAGAAGAAGACCTTCTCCATCGACAGCCCCATCGGCACCGACGACGGGGATGAAATGACCATCGAGCTGCGCAGCAGTGGCCTCGATCCGGCGGACATCGCCATCCGCGAGCAGAAGAACGCCATCATGCGCGAAGTGGTGGACAAGCTGAAGCCCCGCTACCGCACACTGGTGGAGCTGCGCTACTACAAGGAGTACAGCTACGAGGAGATCGCCGAGGAGCTCGACCTGCCGCTGGGCACGGTCAAGGCGCAGCTGTTCCGCGCCCGCGAGTTCCTCCTCAACCTCATGGAAACGCGCAAGGACCATATTTGATCGACCGCCGGTCAAGGGCCTGGTGCCCATGGCCAGCAACGCGTCACGCACCGCACCGATGGGAGTGGAGCTCATCCTGAAGTACTTCCCCGAGATCACCGCGCAGCAGCGGTCGCAGTTCGAGCGGCTGGGTGTGCTCTACCCGGAGTGGAACGAGCGCATCAACCTGATCTCGCGGAAGGACATGGAGAACCTCTACGAGCGGCACATCCTGCACTCGTTGGGCATCGCCAAGGTGGTCCGCTTCAAGCCCGGCACGCGCATCGTGGATGTGGGCACCGGTGGCGGACTCCCGCTGGTGCCGCTGGCCGTCCTCTTCCCTGAATGTACGTTCCACGGCATCGATGGCATCGGCAAGAAGATCACCGCTGTGAAGGGTGTGGTGGAGGGACTGGGCATCACCAATTGCACCGCCGAACAGGTGCGCAGCACGGACCACAAGCTGCGCTACGATGTGATCGTGAGCCGTGCCGTAACCACACTCCCGGAATTCATTCGGGATACGCGGCATCTGGTCACCAAGGGCCAAGGCAGGATGTATTACCTCAAGGGTGGTGAACTGGCCGACGAGATACTGCCGGTGCGCAACGCCGTGAAGGTGCACGAGCTGCGCAAGTTCTTCAGCGAGGAGTTCTTCGCTACGAAGAAGGTGGTGGAGGTGGGGATGTGAGGGGGCACGCACCGATCAGAGCGGCAGCATCCCTGCAGGGCAGCATATTTTGTGAAGCCATTGTCCCACTAACATGATCATTCCCGACCAACGGCTGCTTTTCAGTTCCCTGCTGACCTTGGGCACGGCGGTGGCTGCACAGGATACGATACAGGTGCCCGATGGCCGCTATGGCGTGGACCATTCGTTGCAACTGATCGTGGTGGCCATGGGGGGGGCGGAGATACAGGCACAATGGCCCGGGGAAAAGGTCGCGGTGAAGGTGGGCGAATCCTTCTCGTTCGCAGCTCCCCAAGCCATAGTGAACACAGGTCAGGCCTATGAACTGGTATCCCATGGAGGGGGCGTTTATACGGTGTATTTTACGGAGCTGCCCCTGTTCCACGTGCGTACACCGCATACCATCGTGGACGAGCCCAAGGTGCCGGGGCATATGACGTTCTGGTCGGAAGAGGGTATCCTGGAGGAACAGGCGCTGGGCATCGAGTTCCGGGGGGCAGCGTCCCAGGCGTATCAGAAGAAGTCGTACCTCATCGAACTGGTGACGGATACCCTTTCGAGCGTGCAGGTGGATCACGCGCTGCTGGGCCTTCGAGCCGATGACGACTGGAACCTGCAGGCGGGCTACATAGAGCCGAACCGGCTGCGCAGTGCGGTGGGCATGGAACTATGGAGCGATCTGCACACGTTGTACTACGCGGATGAGGAGCCGGAGGCGCGCGCCGGGGTCCGAATGCGTTTCCTGGAGCTGTTCGTCAATGATTCCTACCAAGGCCTCTATGCACTGAGCGAGCGCATTGACCGCAAGCAACTGCAGCTGAAGCAGTACAGTGGAACGATCCGCGGAGAGCTCTACAAAGGCGTCGGCTGGGGTGGCTCCACCTTTACGTCCATCCCGCCTCCATATGCAGAACATGCCGTGCTATGGGGCGGTTGGGAACACATTCATCCGGAAGGTCATCCGAATTGGGCGGAACTGTCCGAACTGGTCTCGCTGGTGGTCGGTGGCACACATCCCGATCTTCATGAGGAATTGAGGCAGCGCTTCCACCTGCCCACCATGGTGGACTATCACCTGTTCATCAACCTGATCAAAGGCGAGGACAATACCGGCAAGAACGTCTTTCTTGCTCGGTATGATGCGGCGGAGCCCTACTTCTACGCGCCCTGGGACCTGGACGCCACCTTCGGCCTTTCCTGGGAGGGATATTTCACGGTCAATACGCTGGAACTGCTCAGCAATGGACTCTATGCCCGCTGGTTCACCGATCTCTCGCCGGGAGGATTCGTACAGACCATGTGCGAACGCTGGGCCGAGCTGCGCGCCGGACCGTTCACCGTGGAAGGGATCATGCACCGGTTCCACTCGCACTATGACCGTTTGGCGAGCAACGGGGTATATGCCCGTGAAGCGATGGCATGGCCCGACTATGTGCACGACCCCGATCATCTTCAGGCACTGGCCGCATGGCTGCACCAGCGTATCGCCTACATGGATCAGGAGTTGGACGCATATTGCAGGCTCGTATCGGTGGCCGAGCTACAGGGAGGCCAACATTTCCGTGTTGCACCGAACCCGGCCCATGGAAGGACATCCTTGCTCCTCGCGGATGACGCTGCCTCCCCCAGCGCCATCCTATTGAACAACCTCGGGGTTGCGGTCAGGCACTACACCGATGTGGCCAATGGATCCCCCCTTGATCTGACAGGTATAACGCCGGGGGCTTATGTGCTGGTACTGCAACGTGAGGGGGCTGTCCTGGGAAAGGCACGTATAGTGGTGGAGTAGTTGGTGCGTACATGGGGGCGTAGACACTTCGCTGCTCAGTCCGAATGGTACAGGGACCGATCGTGTGGCAGTGATGGGTCCACAACCATGGTAATGCGTTCCAAGGTCACCTGCGAAGGGTGGTCGAAGTCGTTCTGCTTCAGGTATGCAAGTACGTCGGGTGGTGTGGTGCCCTTCGGTCGTACCTGCAGGACGCGCTCACGGGTCACGCCGGCAATGGAGCTGTCCGCAGCATAGATCTGATATGGCAAGGCCCCTTGTGCCTTAGTCCCACTCGAACGGAATGAAGGTGAAGGATGGTTCATCCTCCTTGTAGAGCCGCACGGCCACTCCTTCGGCGCACAGGCTCGATCGGAAATAGTCCATGGCGGACTCCTTGTAGCGTGTATCCAGTGGTTGGAGCGGGATCACATGACGGTTCCCCTTTTCCCAGGAGATGAGCCCTGGCAAGCTCACGTAGGTGTTCATCTCGCGCTTCGCTGCTTCACCTTCAAGCAGGTTCTTCAGACTGCTTGGACTGAAGGAGTCATAACACACGAAATGCTCACCTGCCATGAAGAAGCTGCGCCAGGTATCGCCGGACTGGAACTTCGCTTCATGCCTCCAAGCCACATCGCCGCTTTCATCGAAGCGCATCACGGTGAACACATCGTCATTGATGCTGCCTCCCGTGAATCCCACACCGGGAGCGTGATGTAGCTCGATGAACGACCCCGGGGCAGGACCTCTGTTCATCACGTCAGGCTCGAATTCGGCCGACATGGTCCCGTACGCAAACTCAAAGGTCGCATCCTTGCGGTCGCCCTTATTATAGACCGCCAGGAACTCCAATCCATTCGCGCCTTGCGCCACCTTCACGTTGCCGGCCTTGATATCACCTTCCAACTGGCCATCCCAGCTCAGGAAGCGATCTCCGTTGAGCAGGAAGTAGGTATCCTTTCGTTTGTTGTACCAGACCTTCTCCACTTTCACTTCCACCTGACCGTCCTTTTTCTCCTTGGTGTTGTCCTCATCCAACATGATGGCCGTGACCATCACCACCACTTCGCCTGCGTTCGTCAGGAATGCATCGGTCTCCGCGCCCACCGCCTGCACAGGGATACGGTAGCCGCCGTTCCATAGTGGTGCATCGTTCTCATCGAACACCCAGCAGAGCGCCAGTTTGACACCTCCCGATTGGATGCCGTCGAAGTATAGCGCGCGTTTCGTGCTATCAGCAGAGATCAGTGTCCTCATGTTGAGCCACCGCCCTTCATAGGATCTTGGGTCCAAGGGGATGACACCCACCTCGATCAACGGGCCGGCAGCCGACAGGTCCTCAGGCGCCCGGCGTTGCATGTAGACCGTGACCCTGCCCGATCCCTTGTCCCATGATTGCAACACCTGCATCGGTGCGCCCAGTGGGTCGTGCACGTAGTGCCCGATCAGTTTCTCTGGAACGGGTGCCGGGCGCACGGTGATCTCCTCGATCTGTGCTGCGGAGGACAAGGAACCTTTGATCAGCACTACGTTCTCCTCTGGTGACCTGGCTTTGAGGTAAGCCCACCGATAGAATGAGCCATTACGGATCCTCGGATCCGAGAAGCTCTCATACTTCCCCTTCGGTTCGATCGAGATGGTGACCGGTGTGCCTGCTCGTTGGGCAAGGACGCCGGTAGTGAGAACGATGAGGCACAGGGCAGGGAGCAGGCGCAGCATGTTGGTGATCGAAGTTTACCAAATCTATGCACGCACCCCGTACAATGCACAGCAGATCAGGGAAAGGACCCGTGCCGGCGATGAACAGCGCATCAGGTCTCCCCCTGCAGCAGGCTCAAACTCCGATAGGTCCCGTTCTCCACCGCCATCAATTCCTCATGCGTGCCGCTCTCCACCACGCGTCCCTGATCCAAGACCAGGATGCGGTCGGCCTCGCGGATGGTGCTCAGGCGATGCGCAATGACGACGCTCGTACGGCCTTTCATCAGCTGTTCCAGCGCTTCCTGCACGAGGCGTTCGCTCTCACTGTCCAGCGCGCTGGTGGCCTCGTCCAGGATCAGGATCGCGGGATCCTTCAGCACCGCGCGGGCAATGGCGATGCGTTGGCGCTGCCCCCCGCTCAGTTGGATGCCACGCTCGCCCACCACGGTGTCCAGCCCATCGGGGAAGCTGCGGATGAAGGCGAGCGCGTTGGCCTGGCGTGCGGCCTCCTCCACTTCGGCATCACTGGCGCCGGGCCTGCCGTAGGCGATGTTCTCGCGGATGGTACCACCGAAGAGCAGCACTTCCTGCGGCACGATGGCCATGCGATCGCGCAACGCGGCCAGGGGTAGTTCCGCAGCCGGTCGGCCGTCGATGCGGACCTGACCGCGCACCGGCTCGTAGAAGCGGAGCAGCAGCGCGGCGATGGTGCTCTTGCCCGCACCGCTCGGTCCCACCAGGGCGATGCGCTGACCCGGCTCCGCATGGAAGCTCACCTCACGCAGCACCGGCAGCTCCGGTCGGCTCGCATAGTGGAAGGCCACCGCGTCGAAGTCGATGCGCCCCTGAACCTGGATCGGCGCTGCTGCATCATCCAACGGCTCAGCCACCTCATCGTGCAGGTCCATCAGCCGCTCGGTGGCACCCACGGCCTTCAACAGCGAGTTCACCTGCTCCGGAATGCCGGCGATGCTCGCACCGATCATGATGCTGAAGGCCACGAACGAGGTGATGTCACCCACGCTCATCAAGCCCTGTTCCTTCAGAACCGCCGCACGGTACACCACGAACACCACCACACCGAACATGCAGAAGATGATGAAGCTGACGAAGCCGCCCCGCCACCGCACGCTCTTCAACGCCAATGCCCGCGCGCTGAGCACACTGCGTCCGTAGCGCTCGGTCTCGAAGGGTTCGTTGCCGAAGGCCTTCACGTTCTGGATGCCTTGCAGGGTCTCATCCACGATGACGTTGCTCTCAGCGATGCGGTCCTGCACCTGCTTGCTGAGGCGTTGGATGTAGCGGCCGAAGAAGACCGCGACCAGCATCACCACGGGCAGTGTGGCCAGCATGGTGAGCATCAGTTGGGGATTGATGTAGGTGAGCGCCGCGATGCTCACGCCGATCACCACGAACTGCCGGAGGAACTCGGCGAGCACCGTGGTGAAGGCCTCCTGCAACAGGGCCACGTCCGCGCTGATGCGGCTGTTGAGCTCGCCTACGCGCCGGCTGGCGAAGAAGGTCATCGGCAGGCGCAGCAGATGGGCGTAGGTATCGCGGCGCAGCTGGCTCAGCGCGTTCTCCGTGACCGATCCGAAGGACCAGATGCGCCAGAAGCCGAACAGGGCCTGCGCAGCGAACACCAGCAGCAGCAGCTTCAGGATGGAATGCACGTTGCCGAGGTCGTCCAGCGGCGCATCCCAGAAGGTGGTGGGCGAGCGCGCGTCGATGAGGCGACCGATGAGCCAGGGGAAGGCGGCGCTTAGCAGGCTGGTCAACAGCAGGCAGCCCATGCCGAACGCGAACAAGGCCCGCTGCCCGCGCAGGTAGCGGAACACGCGTGCGAACTTGCGCAGGGCCGCCTTGCTCAGCTTCGCCGGCTTGGCATCGTCATCGATAGGCTTGCGGCGGGAGGCCATGTGCTGTGGAGCGGCCAGCGACCAACCCCTTCAGATCCCTTTACCCGTGGATCGCCTTCACCCGGTCAGCGATGTGGTCGAAGAGGTTCTTCAGGGGCTTCTCCACCATCATCTTGATGAAGGGGTTGATGTCGCCCTCGAACTGTTGCCACGCTTCCGTGCCGTTGGAGCCTTCCTTCAGGTGAACGTTCAGTGTGAAGGGGAAGGGACTGCGGTCGGTGGCTTTCAAGCGCAGATGATGCGGTGGCGTACCGCCGTCCAGTTCCAAACCGATCGTGGCCGCACCCTGCACCTTGAAGGAGCACGAGCGCCCATCGCTCTTCCACTCACTGATGCGGTCCTGCGGCAACAGTTGTTGGAAGTTGTTCATGTCCTGCAGGAAGTCGTACAAGGTCTGTGCATCCTTGCCGATCTCCACGTGCTTGCTCTCGATGGTCGTCATGTTCGTTCGCTGATGCCCTTCTATGATCGCTCAGGTAGCGTTCACGCGCTTACCACATCCCAGTTGGCGGGGGCCTTGCGCCACTCGTTGAGCGAGAGCAGGTCCTTCTCGGTGATGTAGTCGCTGCGCAGCGCTTGGTCCAACAACAGGCTGTAGTTGGTAAGGGCGTGCAGGTTCACCTTCTCGTTGGCGAAGGCCTTCTTCGCTTCATCGAAGCCATAGGTGAAGATGCTCACCATGCCCTTCACCTCACAACCAGCGTCGCGCAAGGCATGCACGGCGTTGAGGCTGCTCTTGCCGGTGCTCACCAGATCTTCCACCACCACCACACTGCGCCCCACGGTAAGGTCGCCCTCCACCTGGTTCTTCAGTCCGTGGCCCTTGGCATCGCTGCGCACATAGAGGAAGGGCAGCCCCATGTCGTGCGCCACCAACGCACCGTGCGCAATGCCGCCCGTGGCCACCCCCGCGATCATGTCCGGTCGGCCGAACTCGCTGTTGATGACATGCACGAACTGCTGGCGGATGAAGGTGCGTACAGCAGGGTAGGAGAGGGTCTTGCGGTTGTCGCAATAGATCGGGCTCTTCCACCCGCTGGCCCACGTGAAGGGCTTTTTCGGGCTAAGTTTGACGGCCTTGATCTGGAGGAGGAATTCAGCGACTTTCAGCGCCGGATCGAGCTGCGAAGGCATGCCACGAAGGTACGAGGTTTTCATCGAGGGTCTTCCCTTGGTCCTGGGGGACGGCAACACTGCACCAGCTGCGGAGCGGGCGTTGCAACCGGTCCATATCCATAACGCACAAGACCTGTCCGAAGTGCTTGCCGAGCTCCGCAGCGGTGCACGCCGGACCGGTGTGCATGCCTTCGGCCCGGGGGCGGAACAACTGTGGAGTTGGTTGCAGGCTGCACATGTGCCCGTGCAGGCCGCCGGTGGTGCCGTGGTGGATGAACAAGGCCGGCTGCTCGCCATCCGCCGCCTCGGCATGTGGGACCTCCCCAAAGGCAAGGTGGACAAGGGTGAAGGCATCGAAGCAGCGGCCCTGCGCGAGGTGCGCGAAGAGTGCGGCCTGCAGGAATTGCGGATCATCGAGGCCCTGCCGGTCACCTGGCATACCTACGAACGCAAGGGCCGCCAACACCTCAAGCGCACCGATTGGTACCTCATGCAAGGCACAGCGGATGAAGTGCTGGCACCACAACTGGAAGAGGATATCACCGACGTGCGTTGGATGACCGCTGCCGAAGTGGCGGCGATGAAGACGGAGACCTACCCCTCGCTGCTGCCGGTCATCGCGGCGTGGGAGCAGTGGTATTCCGCTGTTTGATCCCTTCCGGCTCCTCCCACACCTTGATGCTGCCATCGCGTTCGCGCTCCACACCGGCGCGGTGGAAGAGTGCGCCCAAGCCCTGGCTGGGAAGTGGCGCCGGTGAACGCACCAGTACGGCATCGTTCAGCACGTAGAACGTGGGAATGCTGCGCAGCCGCAACTGTTCGCGCAACTCCTGGTCCGCCAGGGCGCGCAGCCAGATGAAGTCCTGACCGGGGTGGGCCTTGCGGTAGCTGCGCAGCGCCGTGGCCGAACTGTCCAGCGCGATGACGATGATGCGCACCGCATCGCCATTGTCCTTCTTCAGTTGCTCCAGTGCGGCCATCTCCACACTGCAATACGTACACCACGTGGCTGTAACGGCGAGGCATACCGGCCCCTGCAACAGACTGTCCATGGCCACCGGACGGTCGCGCTCGTCCACCACGCGCAAGGGCGGCAGGGCTTCACCGGCCCGCATCGCGCTCAGGTCCCAGCGCATGTTGGCCGCCAGCGTGCGGTGCTCGTTGTAGGGTGAATGCTGAGCCGCGCTATCCAGCGTAAGCAGAATGGCCGTCCGGTCCAGCAGCTTGCCCGGGTGCAGCAGGTAGAGCTGGTCCAGCAACACCAGTTCGCTCAGCCGTTCGTTGCCGCGCAGGAAGTCGTTGCGTTGCACCATACGGCGCAGTTCAGCAAGGTCGGCGCGTTGCAGGGCCTTGCGCAGGGTGTCTCCCTGGTCGCGCAGCACCTGGCCTTGCAACAGATCGGCGAAGAAGCTGCGGAGGAAGCGCACCTGCTCCGGGTTGTCGTAGCGCAGCTCTGCGCCCTTCAGGTACCGCTCGAAGATGGCCTTGTCATTCGCTCGTGGGCCCTGGCGCAAGCCCGCCATGCTGAAGTGCAGGTAGGCCTCGAACCATGGGTCGTTCACCTCGCGGTAGAAGCGACGCAGCTTCAGCTCGAAGGTGTCGAGGCGCTGTTCGCTCAGTTCGGGAATGACGAACAGGGTGGGTGGCCGCTGGGTGCTGTCGCGTGCGCCGCCACTGCGCCGCGTCACTTCCGCCGCCTGCATACCCGCGACCCGGTCAGTGGCGAGGTCCTCGGCGATGAAGGCGTCCACACGCTCGTTAAGGTCGGCCACCAGTGCGTTCACATCCAAGGGCGAAAGGTCGATGAACTCCAGGCCCAGCTTGGTGGTGCCGCTGAGGCTGCGCGCGCCGGTGGGTGGCAGCACCCGCACCTGCAACGCACTGCCCGCGCGCAGGTAGAGCTCGGCGGCCGCATCGCCCACGCGCAGTTGCATGCGGTGGGTGCTCCCTTCGGCGAGGTCACCCGTGAGCGTCGCCCGTCCGTTCGCATCCAGCAGGACCCGCGCAATGGGCGTGCTGCGCAGGGTCCACAGGTCGTTCACGCGGTACAGGCTCACCACGTCAGCACCCAGCCCGCCGGCCTCCACCACCACGGTGAACGACCCGGCCGTTCCGATCAGGGAGCAGATGAGGAGCAGGGCGGTGAGCAGGGAGCGCACGGACATCTCAGCGCGGAAGGAGCCGCATCGGTACCAACGCGGATACGTCGGCCTTATTGGTGTAGAGCTCGCGCACGATGGTGCTGCTGATGTGCGCATGTTCGGGTGCGCTGGGCAGGAACAGGGTCTCCACGCCGGAGAGCTGGCGGTTCATCAAGGCGATGCTGCGCTCGTAGCCATGGTCGGTGCTGTTGCGCAGACCGCGCAGGATGAAGCGGGCACCCATGCGCTTGCAGAGGTCCACCGTAAGACCCTCGAAGGGCATCACCTCCACCTGCGGGTGTGCGGCGAAGGCCTCGCGGATCCACGCGGCACGCTGCTCCACCGGGAAGAGGGTCTGCTTGCTGGTGTTCACGCCCATGCCCACGATGATCCGCGCGAACAGCGGTAGTGCGCGCTCCACGATGGAGACATGCCCCACGGTGATGGGGTCGAAGGTGCCTGGGAATACGGCGATCGGTCGTTCCATGGCCTGTGGGATGAGCGAAAGGTACGGTGTGCGAACGCGCCTACGGTCCGAAGAAGCTGAAGTGAACGGTGCCGTAGGTGCGTGTGCGTTGGTAACCGGGCAGTGCGCTGAGGTCGAAGCGTTCGTAGTGCTCCAGGATCAACACACCGCCTTCCTCCAACAACCCTGCCGATCGCACCAGCTCAGGGATGCGGTCCACGCCATCGAGGAAGAACGGCGGGTCGGCGAAGACGATGTCGTACCGGCCGCGGTGCTTGTCGAGGAAGGTGAAGACGTCGCCCTTCACGATGCGCCACTGCTTCTCCAGTTCGAGCGACTTGGCCGTGCGTTGCATGAAGGCCAGCAGGGTGCGGTCCTGCTCCACGCTGGTCACTTCCACCGCACCGCGCGAGAGGAACTCCAGGGAGATGTTGCCCGTGCCTGCGAAGAGGTCGAGCACGCGGATGTCCTCCAGTGCGTAGCCATGCTGCAGCACGTTGAAGAGCCCCTCCTTGGCGAAGTCGGTGGTGGGCCGGGCCTCCATCTGCTTGGGCGGATCGAGGCGACGGTTGCGGAAGCGGCCTCCTACGATACGCATGCGAATTGCTCAAGTGCGGCGAGCCAGCGTTCGGGAGCGGTGCCCACGGCGGGCTTCAGTCCGCTCCAGCCCGGCCCTGACGCGGGGATGCAGAAGGGGAAATAGCGCCGCACCAGGTCCAGGTCGGCCTTGCCGATGTGGGTGCCGCACAGCTGCACTTCGGCGGTCTGTGGGTCCAGCGCGGTGACATCGGCGGCCAGCAGGATGAAGTACAGCACATCATGCACCGATCGCGCGGGGTAGGAGTTGCTCAGCACCAGCCGCCCATCGCGCATCACATGCACATCGAGCCGGTCGGCGCTGCGGTGCGCCAGGATCAGCGGGGTGGTGCCGTGGCGGGCTTCGGCGGCGCGCAGCAGCACCCCGTGCAGGGGCAGTGCGCGCGCATGCGGGAAGCGTTGCAGCACGGCCCGCTCGGTGAGGTCGTCGTGTACGTAGATGCAGGTGGCCGCCAGCGAGGCGATGGGTTCGTCGCGCATGGCGCCCGTGGGAATGCCGCCGTGGACCAGCTTCAGGTGCTGCGCTTCGGAGCCGGGCAGCAGGGCGGCATCAGGCACCAGCGTGCTCCATTCCGGCAGCGATACGAAGGACACCGAGAGGGGCGCCTGCGGCAACAGGTCGTCGCGCAGGGCCTGGTCGTTCTTGCCCCAACAGAGCGCTTCCACGGTGCCGTGCTCCACATGGTGGGCCGCCCACGCGCTCCATTCCTGCCCGATGAGCAGGCTCAAGTGGTGGCTGCGCTCCTGGTCCGGTGCGTACCGGGAGGTCGTGGAACTCCCGCGGTCCATGGGCTTACTCGCCGGACCAGTTACCGGCGGTACTTTGCTTCTCCATGTTACCCACCATCAGCGTATCGCCCGCCACCAAGGGGGTGGGGTCCTTCGCCAGGAACACCGGCACATTGCGGTTGCTGCTGGAGATGCTGCCGGCCTGCAGCAGGTAGGGCTGCTTGCTCACCGGCGAGAGGCCGAAGGTGTTCACATCGAAGGGATAGGCGCGGCCTTCCTGTGCGCGGGCGCTCATGAACAGACTGTCCAAGGCGGGGGCCTGCAGCGTATCGCGTACGATGAT
>CAYZBO010000001.1:67501-72979 GCA_964476665.1 uncultured Chryseobacterium sp.
ATGTCCCCAACCCCGACCCCTCACCCGCATCCGCCTGGTGCGACCCGGTGGGTCGCAGCTACGGCGGCTACGGGTGGAATTCAACGTCGAACGTTCCAACTCCTACCTTGTCCACCATGCCGACCCCGGCCCTCGCCGACCGCCTCCTTGCCGCCCTGGGCCACCCGCCCACCGACGGACAGCGCCGTGCCGCACAGGCCCTGGACCGCCTCCTGCACAGCGAACGGCCACAGGCCACCCTCGTGCTCAAGGGGTATGCGGGCACTGGCAAGACCACCCTCGTGGGCGCCCTGGTGCGGGTGCTCGCGGCCGAACGCCGTCCCGTGGTACTGCTCGCCCCCACCGGTCGCGCGGCCAAGGTGCTCGGTGGCTACGCCCAGGCCACCGCCAGCACCATCCACCGCCGCATCTACCGCGCCGCTGCCGATGACGATGGCTACGCGCGCTTCGGACTGGCCGGCCACAAGGACAGTAACGCGCTCTTCGTGGTGGACGAGGCCTCCATGATCGGTGAGGACGGTGGCGCTGATGGTGCGCTCTTCCGCCGCGACCTGCTCAGCGACCTCTTCGAGCATGTGTTCAGTGCGCCCGGCACCAAGCTCCTGCTCATCGGTGATCCCGCCCAGCTGCCGCCGGTGGGCAGTCCGCACAGCCCCGCGCTGGAGGTGGCCGAACTGCGGCGCCGTGGCCTCAACGCCGGTCAGGTGGAAATGACCGAAGTGGTGCGGCAGACGGGCGCATCGGGCATCCTGCGCAACGCCACCGCCCTGCGTGAACTGCTCGCCCAAAGCGCTCCTTCCACCCCGGACGAGGCACCGCCCCCTGCCGGCAGCCCGCTCTACCTGCCGCACTTCCAACCCTTCGCCGATGTGCGCCGCGTGGACGGCTACGACCTGCAGGATGCGCTGGAAGAGGCCTATGCCCGCGATGGGGCCGATGAGGTGTGCGTGATCACCCGCAGCAACAAGCGTGCCTACCAGTACGGCCAGCAGGTGCGTGCCCGCATCTATGGCTACGAGGAGGAGCTCTGTGGCGGCGACCGCCTCATGGTGGTGAAGAACAACTACTACTGGGCCGGGCGCAACGGCAGCCCCGGGCTCATCGCCAACGGTGAACCCATCCAGGTGCGCCGCGTGCATGGCGTGGAGGAGCGTTACGGACTGCGCTTCGCCGACATCACGGCGGTGTGGTGGAGCGGGCAGGAGGAGCGGGAGCTGGAGACCAAGGTGATGCTCGATGTGTTGGCGATCGAAGCACCCGCCCTGCCCATGGCGCAACAACGCCTGTTGGCCGAGCGCGTGCTGGAAGGCCAGCTCCTCACCTCCAAGTCGGCGCGCTACAAGTTCCTCCGCGAAGACCCGTACGCCAATGCCCTACAGGTGAAGTACGGTTATGCGGTCACCGCGCACAAGGCCCAGGGCGGCCAATGGTCAACGGTGTTCGTGGACCAGGGCTACGTCACCGAGGAGATGCTGGACCGCGAATACCTGCGCTGGCTCTACACCGCCGTCACCCGTGCCAGCAGCACCCTATACCTGCTCAATTTCCATGGGCGGTTCTGGGGGGATGAGTGAGGGCTCAAGAATTTGATTACCTTCGATAGACCAAATTGAACCGCCATGAAGCGCATGTCAATCCTTCTTGTTGCTGTTGGTATTGCTGGGACCACCGTAGGTCAGGGAGATGCGGGCTGTGCGCATGATCTTAACGAAGTAGGGATCCCACAGTCGTTGGGTGGGGGAGGCGGAGGGGGTGGGTGCGTATATAGCTGGGGTCCAGCGAGTGACATTTTTGCTGCAACTGATCAGGATTTTCATATTCCCGGTAACTTCAATAGTCTATTCTGCAAAGGTGGGGGGATTAAGACGATTGGGGTGAACATCAATGTTTGGCAAGATCTTGAAAATGAACCACTTGGACAATTTCTCGATACTGATATCAATACGCAAAGGCTAAGAGATCTTATTGAGGATGTTAGTTTCGACTATTATGAAAATCCTGAGCTCCCAACAGATCCTGTTCCGACATATTTGTATGAAACTTCAGGTAATCAGTGCTATGGTTCTAGTAATGATTATTATGATTGTACTTCAGACAGCAGAATAAGATTTGTTGTAAACGATGTGAATTACATAGATAACTCGGATGGATACAATATTGTATGTACCAATTATAGCGGAATGCATGATTTGGCTCAAGACTTAGTTCCAAATTACGAAGGATATGTCAATATTCATTTTGTCAAGCGTGAAGGTTGTGTTCCAGGTGCGCCTGGTGGTGCCCCATCAGCGTGGGAAGGGTGGTCTGATATTCCGACGATCATTTCAAGGAATCCTATCGAAGGGCCCAACAGAACGGTAGTTCCTGCTGTGTTTTATCGAAATCATATTGCACACGAGCTGGGCCATCTGTTAAACTTGCGCCATACCTATGCTGACGGCGGAGAATCTTTGACTCCTGGAAATGTGATGTTCTTAAATGATGTTTTTATGATAGGCGCGAATGGAAGTTGGTGTCCTCCAAATACATACTGCCATTTCATACCTACGTCGAGCTGCACAACTAATGTTTCAACGATCGACGGGTGTACAAATAACATTATGGGGAATAACAATAGTTCCAGATTCATCTCTCCGATGCAAATGGGGAGAGCTCATAGCAATCTAATGTTGTCTTCGATCGGATCTTGTGCCTGGGGTTATGAACCCGTCCCATTTGTGTTGGATAACTCCAGGACGCTAACAGGCCGTTACAAATTCTTCCAAGACTTCATCATTCCCTCCGGTCTCACCCTTACGGTCCGCTGTATCCTTGAATTCGATCCCGGTGCACGGTTGATCGTTGAGCCGGGTGCTAAACTGGTCATCGATGGCGGTGTGATCCGTGCCGGTGAGTATGCCACACAGGCCTGGAAAGGCATTGAGGTGTGGGGTGATCCGAGCCAAGGCTCACAGCCCGACCCTGAGCAGCCAGGTCTTTTGCTGCATCAAGGGCTGGTCGAGATCATCAATGGCGGCCGCGTGGAAGGGGCCGAGATCGGCATCTTGTTGGGTAAACGGAATACATCAGCTCATGGTGGCGGTGTTGTGCGCGCATTCGGTACTCAAGGTGAGCCTGTACGTATCACCAATTGCAATACGGGGATCCAATTCGATCAGTACTTGGGTACCAATGCATCCATTTTAAGGCATGTCGCCTTTGAACGGAATGATGGGGCGCTCCCCAGTGGCACAGGCAGTATCTATCTCGCCCATCACTTATACTGCACGAGCATTAATGGCTTGACGATCAGCTCGTGTCAATTCTCGAACGAGCAGAGTGGTCTTACCGCAGAAGCACAGCGGGGTGGTGGCGCCTGGTTCAGAGGCTGTCAGAACATCGTGATCAATGCCGTTTGTCCGGATGGTACAACGAACTGTAGTGCTTCTCAATTGGTGCCTACACAAGTGAGCCGATTTAAGCTTGGTGTGGAGTCCCGGTTCTCAACGGTACGCGTCCGAAATAGCCATTTTGAGAACAGTTCAGTGAACTTCATCCAGAGCAATAGCACCGCCGACATCCGCGCCTGCACCTTCTCCAACACCCAACCCGGCATCACCACCTCCACCGCCCTGGGCCAAGGCATCACCAGCATCAACAGCACCCTTACCGTGCGGCCTGGATGCCCCAACGGCGCGGATGAATGTACCGGACAGACCCTCGTGCGCAACACCTTCACCAACCTCGACCACGGCATCGAACTCTTCGACACCGGAACCGGCTCCTACGCCACCATCTTCCAGAACGACTTCACCAACAACATCGCAGGCATCTACGCCAATGGCATGACCGGCTTTGCCGTGACCGAGAACCTGTTTACGGTGGGGGATAATGCGGTGGGACTTGCGGGAGATGTGGATATCAGTTTCAACGGGTTCCATCGCGCTGTATTCAGCACCGAATCCTATGGTTTTGTGGTGCGCGACAACACCCTGGTCCAAGCCAGCACCGGTGTGGCGCAGCCCTTGGTAGGCACCGAAGGCATTGTGGTGGGCTACACGCGCGACCACAACGATGTGGTGTTCCGCAACAACGCCACCGGACTGGAACGTGCCTTTGTGGGCGAAGGCATCAGCGCGGACGTCAGCAACTCCTATACAGGGCGCATCGTGGGCCTGCAGTTCCATTGCAACGAGAGCGATGACAATGCGGTGAATTTCTTGAGCAGAGTTGTGAATACGAACGACGAGTTTGAAATGGCAAAACAGACGATCCGTTACTTCCAAGGGGACCGCCGCCCGGCCGACAATCGCTTCGACCTGTGGCCGGTGAGCACACCCGAGCGCTGGGACTTCAATGTGGATACGGAAACCCCGCTGGACTACTTCTACCGCGAGCCCATCACCAGTGGGCAGCAAGCGTTCGAACCGTTGAGCTATACCACCGATCCGCCGCGCTTTTACCCCAATGCCCTGCCCAACCTGGTAGGTAGTATCTGCAATGACCGCCCTACCTACAACCTGGATCAACTGGCCAACATGGATCCGGACGGGCTGATGGAGGACCTGGATGATGAACTCCAGGGCGCCAAACTGGCGTATGGCACGGTGCGCTTCATCCACCAGCAATTGGTGGACGGTGGCGACCACGATGAGGTGGTGCAGGAGATCAGTAGCACCTGGCCCAACGAGGCCTGGCAGCTGCGCCAGTACCTCTTGGACCTGAGCCCCTTCCTGAGCACCGAAAGCCTTAAGAACGCCGTGAACAAGCCCTACTTCCCCATGGCGATGAAGGCCGAGGTGTGCATTGCCAATCCCGATGCGACCAAGAAAGAAGGTTTTACCAAGTGGTTGCTGACGGAGGCGCTGGAGCCCATGCCGGAGTACCTGGTGCAACTGATCGAGCAGAGTTGGGACACGCGCACCTTTCGTACCGATATGGAACGGGAGCTGGCTGAGCACCACGCCACGTTGAGCCAGTTGGCCACCGAGCTGCGTTACATTGAACAACAGCGCCCGCAGCCCTCGCCAGCTGTACTCCGCAGCACCTGGCAACAGGTGCGCACCACTGCGGCGCGCTATGCCGAAGCACTGGTGCTGATGGGCCAAGGCAACTACAGCGAGGCGCACAGCGTGGTGAGCAGCATCCCACAGGAGCACGACCTGCGCAGCCCGGAACAACTGGAGCGTTTCCGGATGCTGGACTACATCACCTTGCTGCAGAACGCAGCCAACGCCGGTCGTGCGGCCAGCGAATTGACCACGGCCGAGGTGAACCAGTTGAAGGCCCTGAGCGACGGGCAGTACGACCGTGCTGCGAACTGGATCAGTAACCTGCTGTGCGTGTACTACGAACATTGCAGGCCGCCACGAACGGGAGGGGAGGTAGGCGGCGATAAGAGTTTGCGAGAGCCTCCAAACGCCACGCGATCGCCAGAGGAGAATATGATCACGCTGGCACCGAATCCGGCACAAACCTGGACAACATTGACCTTCTTCC
>CAYZBO010000002.1:0-72755 GCA_964476665.1 uncultured Chryseobacterium sp.
CCAACCAACATTAACCCTCGCCTAAAACTGTCCAGTGATCGGGGAGTACCTCAGGCTGCTTCGAGACCGCCCCGATCGCGCACACCGTGGGAGCCACCGGTGGCCTCGATCAACTCGGCATGGATGGCGAGCGCTTCCTCAGGGGTGATCATTTCGCCAGGAGGAGCAAAAGATCCCGCTTCTCATCGAGAATGCGCTTCAGGCCGATCACGCGCTTCTGCTCCTCGGGAGTTTTTGCCTGAAACCCCTTGAGGTAGTCCAGTACCTCCTGGAGGATGGTATCGGGCACTTCATCCAACCGCCGTTGAATGGCCTCTTTGAGTTCCTTGTTGCTCATGGTCCACCAAAAGTAATCCACCGGGCAAGGCCATGGACCCGCACTGACCGTCGTCATCGCCTCTCCGCTTTGCAGAGGGCACCTTCGCATTCCCCCATGCGCCTCATCCAACACTTCCTACCGCGCCCACGCCACACGGAGATCCACCGCATCGCCGTGAAGGCAGCACCTGAGGAGGCGTGGAACATCGCGCGCCACTTCGACGGCGCCACCATCCCCTGGGTGCGCTTCCTCTTCGATCTGCGCACGCTACCCGACCGCCTGCGCGGCATCGATGTGCCCCTGTCCAAGGACAGCGGCCTGGGCGTGGACGAGATCGCTTCGCACGGGCACGGTTTCATGCTGTTGGACGAGCAGCCCGGAGAGGAGGTCGTGGTGGGCGCGATCGGGCAGTTCTGGCACCTCAACATCCCCTTTACCGATTTGGCGCCACAGGGCTTCCCTGCGTTCAATGAACCCGGCTGGGGCAAGGTGGCCTGGTGCATCCGCGTGGAACCGCGCGGAACAGGAAGCTGGGTGACGCTGGAGCTGCGCGTCACGACCACGGACGATGCCAGTTGGCGCAGGCAGACCGCGTACTTCCGCCTGATCGGTCCTTTCTCGCATCTCATCCGCACCTCGGCCATGGCGCACCTGGAGGCACAACTCGGCAAGGCCAACGTTCCATCGGATGATGACCGGTCACTGCCCGGAGACGATATCATCCCCGATGCGCCCTACCGGCTCACGCATGCCATCGACATCGAGGCGCCACCCGCGCTGGTGTGGCCCTGGCTCATGCAGCTCGGCTGCGACCGCGGCGGCTGGTACAGCATCGATGCGCTGGACCACGACGGGGAACCCAGCGTGGAGGAGTTGCGCGCGGAATGGACCGAGCGCAAGGTGGGCGACATTGTGCATGCAACGCCCGCGCTCGACGGCGGCTACACGGTGCACGATGTGCTACACGACCGGCACCTCGTGCTTGGCGCGGAGGCGGACCGCATGGGCGGACACATCCGCACCAGCTGGTCCTTCGCGCTCGAACCCATCGGCTCGGATGCCACGCGCTTGATCACGCGTGTGCGCGGCATCGGCACGCCGCCATGGTCGGCATGGCTGCAGGGGGCGGTGGTCTTTCCACCGGTGCACGCATTGATGCAACGCGCGCAATTGAAGAACCTGAAGCGGCTGGCGGAGGGGTTGGCGTGGGAACGGTAGAGGAGCGCGAGCTTGAGGACACGCGCCTTGCGACCGCGTTGTGATCAATGGTTCCAGCCGGTCGGCAGGCACTGTTCTACGTCCCCACCTCACGGCAACGCTCCCATCGCCGCCTCCAGCGCCGCATCCAGACCGGCATTGAGCCCCTCCCGATCCGCCACGGCCACGATGGTCGGCGGCAAGCCGCGCCCCTCCCAGCTGATGCCGTTCGCATCGCGGTGGTCGGCGATGGAGAGCGTGACGCCCCAGCCGTTGGGCAGCTCGAAGAAGGCATTGTCCGCGAAGGCACCCGCGGTGGTGTCGCCGATGTGTGTCACGTGCGGCTGCGTGCGCATGGCCAGTGCGAAGGTCTCGGCCGCGCTCTGCGATCCACGGCCCGTGAGCAGGACGACGGGCTTCGCATAGGCAGGTCCGGTGGGCGTGGTGCTCCAAGTCACCTCCTGTCCGAAGTCGTCGGGGCCGGGGCCGGTCTTGCGGCGCACGCGCATGTAGGTGGCGGTCTGGCCGGTGAAGAGCCCCGCGCTGTACTGCGCGAAGGGGTCGAAGCCACCGGCGTTGTCGCGCACATCCACCACCAGGCCGTTGGTGCCGGCCAGTGCCTGCACGGCATCGCGCAAGCCCTTCGAGTAGTCGTTGTTGCTGCCGTCGAAATGGCGGATGTGGATGTAGCCGTGGCCGTCCACGAGCTTGCCGTACTCCACCGCCTCGTTCACCGCGTGGTACTCCGTGAGGTAATGGTCCTTCACGGTGGCGAAGTGGAAGGTCTCGTCAATGAAGGCGCCATCCACCAGATCGATGGACCAGCGTGGCAGCTCGGAGCTGTTCGGGTAGAGCGTGATGTGGGCGTCGTTCAGCGGCGTGAGCAGGTTGGCCAGCACCTCGCGGAGCTGCGCATCGCTCATGCCGTTGCTCACCTGCGGCCGGTATACGTTGCCGAGGCTGTCCCAATCCAGGGCCTTCACACGGAACAGGCCATAGTGCTCCTTCACCGTGCGGTGCAGGCTTTCGAAGACGTTGACGGGATCGGTGGCGGGCTCATCGCCGAAGACCATCTTCTGGCAGGAGCTGAACAGCAGCGCGCCAGCGGCTAGGGATACGAGGTGGAAGGCTTTCATCGCTTGAGGAAGTTGTAGGTGAGGGCCGCTTCGAGGCGGCGATCGAAGAGGCGTAACTGGGCCGGATGATCCAGCTTGTGGCGTTCGGCATCGTTCAGGTAGCCGATGTGCAGGCCGAGGCCGAGGCTGAAGCGGTCCGAGACCCGGTAGGCGTAGCGCACATCGAGGCGCGCTTGGAACACTTGCCAGGGGGCGGCCCAGGTGGTGCCACTGTCAAAAAATGAACTGATGCGGCTCGTGTTGCCCGGCACGGAGACCGAACGCGACCAAGGCTCGCGGGTCATGAGCGCGACCAAGGTGAGCGCGAACTCGGCATTGACGGTGTGCCTCCCGAATTGCTGCGCGCGTCCGACCATGCCATCGAAGGTGGCGCAAGCCATCTGGCCCACGGGGGCGAAGCCCTGCGGACGGTTGGCGCTCCAGCCGATCGCAGGGCCGAAGTACCAGCCGGTGCCATCCTCCTGCGGACCGGCATGGAAGGTGCGCGCCACGCGCAGTTCGGCCATCCACATCGGGCGGTCCATGGGGATCGGCTCATCGGTCACGGTGCCGTCCCAGTCCCATGTGCGGAACAGCGTGGTGCGCGGACCAGTGGACGCGGGTGCGAGCAGGCCTCTGCCGTAGGCCAGCTGGAAGACCCAATCGCCCTTGGCCCCGATGTGCGCATAGGTGAACCCGATGCGGGCGAGGTCGGCGCGATGCACCAGATCGCCCACCTGGCGGTCGCGGACGAGCAGCCGGCCGAACCCCGGGGTCAGTTGGAGGTAACCCTGCCGGTCGGGCAGTTCCGCCTGGGCATGGGCCTTGGGCAGGGTCATGATGAGGAGGAGCAGAAGGAGGAGGATCGGCCTGTGCATGGCGCTCGGTTTTCGGATGCAAACCTCCAGACAGGCCATCCGCCGCCCAATAGAAGGCCACGCGAACCGGAAAAAGTGCGACATGAAGTGCAGGCTGCGCTGCTTCATGTTCCGAATGGACGAGCCCAGCATTGGATACGAGCTGGCCGAGCCAGCTTCGGGTGTCGGTCCATGCGGTCCATGCACGCTTTGTGTCGGTTCATGCAGGACGCGCTTTCATCCTGCTGGCGGACTGCCCAACTTCGTCCCACGGTGGACGCCACCGTTCGTACCATGGCAGCAGCAGCGCACGATCGACCCGGGGGAAGGTCCGGGGCCTCGCCCGGCAGCCTTCCGTTCATGCGGCGGCCGCTTGCGCTGAAGTTGATCATCATCTTCCTGCTTTCCGCCCTCAACCTCACGGGCGACTACGATTGGGGCCGCACCAATGCCACGCAGGAGTTCCTGATGGTGCTCACCACGCTCGGCCGCTGGGGCGTCACGCTCTTCGGTGCCTATGCCATCATACAAGGGTACCAGCGCCGCTACCCGCAGGCGGACCAGAACTTGAGCCGGCGTCGCGGGGCCTTCGTGTTCGTGCTGCTGCTCTGCTTCGCCACCAGCGTGGCATCGGACTTCCCCGAGGAACTGATCCTGCAGGGCAACCTGGACAACTTGGGCTTCAACTGGGTGAACCACGTCTTCGGCGCGGTGCTCGTCAGCATCATCGTGTTGGGCGTGTTCGAGCTGAACTACACCGGCCAGCTGAACGCGCGGCTGGTGGCCGAGAAACAGGAGCTGGAACGTCTGCAACTGCAGAGCCGCTACGAGAGCCTGAAAAGCCAGGTGGACCCGCACTTCCTGTTCAACAGCCTCAACACCCTGAGCGCCCTGATCCGCACCGACCCGAAACGGGCCGAGCAGTTCGTGGAGGAGCTCTCCCGTGTGTACCGCTACCTGCTGCGCGGCCGCGAGCACGACCTGAGCTCCCTGGAGGATGAGCTGGAGTTCATCCGCTCGTACGAGCACCTATTGAAGACGCGCTTCGGCAAGGGCTTCGTACTGAACATCGCCGTGGACGAGCACCTGCTGGGTCGGCGACTGCCCGCGCAGGCCCTGCAACTGCTGGTGGAGAACACGGTGAAGCACAACGTGATCTCCGAGGCGCAGCCGCTGACGGTGACCATCCGCACCGTGGGCAACGACCGCCTGGAGGTGCACAACAACCTGCAGCGCCGCAACAGCCGCATGCACTCCAACAAGGTGGGGCTGGTCAACATCACCGAACGCTTCCGGTTGCTGGGTGCGCCTTCTGTGCAGGTGGAGGAGACCGCAACAGACTTTCACGTGATCCTGCCCCTTCTGGGGGAATGAACCATGGACATCCTGATCATCGAGGACGAACAACTCGGGGCGGAACGGCTCGCCGCGCTGGTGCATGAGATCGACCCCGCGCACCGCGTACTGGCGATCTGCCCCAGCATCCGCGACAGTGTGGAATGGCTGGGCACGCACCCCGCACCGGACCTCATCCTGATGGACATCGAGCTGGCGGACGGGCAGTGCTTCGACATCTTCACGCAGGTGGAGGTGACGGCGCCGGTCGTGTTCACCACGTCGTACGACGAGTATGCGCTGCAGGCCTTCAAGGTGAACAGCATCGACTACCTGCTGAAGCCCGTGCGCAAGGAGGAGCTGCAGGCCGCGCTGGATAAGCTGGGACGGCTGCGTGCACAATTCGGTGGTGGTGCGATGGACATCGGCCGCCTGTTGGACCAGCTGCAGCAGGGCCGGAGCGCCTATCGGACGCGCTTCCTGGCCAAGCAGGGGAACAAGCTCATCGCCATCGGGATCGAGGAGATCGCCTACTTCTACGCCGAGGACCGCATCACGCTGTTCCGCACCTGGGATGGACGACGCTTCGTGGCGGACTACAAGCTGGAAGAATTGGAGACGATGCTCGACCCGCAGAACTTCCACCGGATCACCCGCGCTGTGATCGCCCATGCGCGCTCCGTGCAGGAGATCCACAGCCACTTCAACGGGCGCCTGAAGGTGATCCTGAAGCCGGCCCTGGACAAGGAGACCATCGTGAGCCGCGAAGGCGCCATGGCCTTCAAGCTGTGGATGGGGAAGTGAATCGTTCTGCCAGAAAGGAAGCCAGCTTCACTGCATCGACCCAGGAACAGTTGGACCGCGCAGAACGACATAGAGGCTTGCTCTTCATGATGCTGTGGATCGGTGCCGGTGCCCTGAACGCCCAGGACTGCATGTGTGAGCAGGCCTTCCGGTCGGTGCGTGCCTACTTCGAGGAGAACCATCCGGGCTACAACGCCATGGATGCGCAGGCGCGGATGCGTGTTGACACATCAGCGGATTCGCTCGCAGTGGTGGTCAGCCGGCACCAACCGCAAGCGGAGTGCATCCTGTACTTGCAGCACTATGTGCGCCTGCTGCGCGACAACCACAGCTACATCGAGATCATGCCGCCTGCCCAGCAGGATGTGAACGAGGACGACCCCGAAGCGCTCGCCGCGTTCCGGAAGAGCGAGACTTTCCGGTCAACAGAGCGTATGCAGCTGGACACCGCGCAGGTGCTGCCCCGGCTGCGCGCGCTTCCCATGGACTCGCTGGAGGGGATCTGGAGCGACCGGTCTGGGACCTACACCCTCGCGTTCATTCGTCGCAGCGCTCCGCATCATGATCTGGCCGGAGTTGTCATCTCCTCCAAGAGCCGTTGCTGGGAGCCCGGCCAGGTCAAGCTGACCCTGAAGCCCCTGGGCGATGACCGCTATGAATGCCGGATGCGCACCAGGGTGCATGCGGTGGTGTGCTCCATCGTCACCTTGCGATCGGGACGCATGACCACCTTCGGTCTGCGCAAGCAGGAACTCTGGAAGGACGCCGCTCAGACAGAGCGACCTTTCGCATTCCAGCGCATCGACAGCGGCACGGTCATGCTGCTGATCCCGAGCTTCGATGGCGCCCTGCTGGCTCAGCTCGATTCGTTCTACCGCGCGCATGATGCGGAGATCCGCTCCTCCAAGGACCTCATCATCGATGTGCGCGGCAATGGGGGCGGATCGGAGGCCTGCTGGATCGGCCTGCTGCCCTACTTCTATACCGCACCGATCGAACTGGACCGCACGGAGTTGATGGTCGCCCCGGGCAACATCCAGCGCTACCGGGAGCGCCTGGCGGTGATGCGCGCGGACAGCGCCAACTTCGGAGCACAGGCGATCGCTTCGATGCGCGAGATGATCAGGCGGATGGAGGAAGCTCCGATGGGGACCTTCATCCCCCAATTCGATCAAGTCCCAGCACCGATCGTGCTTGATACCGTCCTTGCTCGTCCGGTACGTGTCTGGATCCTGCAGGACCGCCGCTGTGCCAGCGCCACGGAAAGCCTGCTCTACTATGCCGGCAAGAGCACCAAGGTGACCACGGTAGGTAACCGGTCAGGCGGGTATGTGGGCTTCGGCAATGTGCTGCCTACCACGGTATGCGGGTATCCGGTCGGCTGCACCACCACACGCTATCACGAGCTTGCGCAATACGAGTTCGTGGGTATTCCGCCCGGGATTGAGGTCGGCGGGGATGAGGATGCCCTGGAGCGGGTGCTGGAGGTCATCGGCCACGCACGCTGAACGCGCAGCCAGCACCTCCCCAGTGGTGAACCCGGATCAGGGCTTCCCTACATCCTCCACGCCCGGCCACAGCGTCACTGCGGGCGGGCCACTGAGCAGTGGCATGGCCTTGGCCTTGAAGGCCTCCAAGTGCGGGGTGCTACCATGTGCGCCGGTGTAGTAGGCCTGGTCGGCCCAGCGCTCCACCAGCAGGATGCGGTCGGGATCGCCCTGCACATCGCGCAGCACGGTGATGCCCAGGTAGTGCGGCTCCTTGCGCACCTCGGCGAGCAGCGGCTGCAGGGCGGCATGGAGCGCATCGCCCTTGCCTGGCAACGCGCGGTAGTCCACCGTTACCACAACGGCGGTGGAAGTGGTCTGTGCACTGACACCGATGGTGCATGCGAGCAGGCCGATCATGGTGATCACGGTGAGGAAGGTGGGCATGGTAGGTGGTGTTTGCAGGATCAAGGTACGCCCTTGTCCTGTTGATATATACGTTCCCATCAAGAACGATCGGCGAGACCGCATCAGCGCATGACCTTCTGGATCCGATCGCGCATTGGTTCATGGTCCGATGCCGCGTGAGCGATCACAGCGAATGCCCCACAGCGACGATGGAGCGAGGAGGTTGAGCGAAGAGGGAACCAGCACGCTCACCCTTGGACTCCGCTCAGGGTGACACGTGCCGGTCATCTGATCGTCTGATCCTCTACTTGTCTGATCGCCCTACTCCACCCAGCTCTTCCAGTACTTCCCATCATCCAGCTTCAGCGCCTCCTCGGTCACCATCAGCGGCTTGAAGGTGTCCACCATCACGGCGAGCTCGTCCGTTTGCTTCTTGCCGATGCTGCGCTCCATGGCGCCGGGGTGCGGGCCGTGGGGGATGCCGGCGGGGTGCAGGCTGATGTGGCCGGGGCCGATGTCGTTGCGGCTCATGAAGTCGCCGTCCACGTAGTAGAGCACCTCGTCGCTGTCGATGTTGCTGTGGTTGTAGGGCGCGGGGATGGCCTGCGGGTGGTAGTCGTAGAGGCGGGGTACGAAGCTGCACACCACGAAGGCGTCCGTCTCGAAGGTCTGGTGGATGGGCGGCGGCAGGTGTACGCGGCCGGTGATGGGCTCGAAGTCGTGGATGCTGAAGGCGTAGGGGTAGTTGTAGCCGTCCCAGCCCACCACGTCGAAGGGGTGGCTGGCGTACACCAGCTCGTGCAGCATGTTCTGCTTCTTCACCTTGATCACGAAGCTGCCTTTCTCGTCGTGCGTCTCCAGCTTCTTCGGGCGACGGATGTCGCGCTCGCAGAACGGTGAATGCTCCAGCAACTGGCCGAACCAGTTGCGGTAGCGCTTGGGCGTGTACATGGGGCGGTGGCTCTCCACGATGAACAGCCGGTTGTCGCTGTCGGTGAACTCCATGTTGTAGATCATCCCGCGGGGGATCATCAGGTAGTCGCCGTACTTGAAGTCGATGTTGCCCAGGAAGGTGCGCAGGGTGCCGCTGCCCTTATGCACGAAGATCATCTCATCGCAGTCGGCGTTCTTGTAGAAGTAGTCCACGCTCTTCGCCTGGGGAGCGGCGAGCACGATGGCGCAATCGCTGTTCACCAGGATGGGCTTGCGGGCGGCCAGGTGGTCCTTCGCGGGAGTTGCCTTGAATCCGTGCAGCCGGAGCGAACGCATGTTCTTTTCAATGGCGATCTTCGGGGTGACGTCCTTGGGCTTGCGCAGCTCCTTCACCATGGTGGGCCGGTGCACGTGGTAGCTCAGGGTGCTCATGCCATCGAAGCCGACGGTGCCGAAGAGCTGCTCGTAGTAGTAGCGGTCCTTGCCGTTCTTGAAGACGGTGTGGCGCTTGTGGGGGATCTTGCCCAGGGTATGGTAGATAGGCATCGTTCTCGGCTTGGGCGTTGTTTGGACGGTCGTTGGGGCGGGAAATTTCCCGCCCTTATAGGATCTGTTGGATGAGCTTCGTCAGTTCCGGATGCAGTGTCCCGTTCTCCGCCAAGGCCTTCTCCTCCTCCGCGATCCTCCTCCTCAATGCCTCCGGATCCCGGATCGCCTTCATCTTGGCGCTGGCCGAGGGTTTGCCCTTCCGCCATTCGCGCTGAACCTCCTCCGGCAGCAGGTGGATCTCGCGGCAACTTGGCGTGCAGCAATCGGCGTATTGGGTGGCGCAGGTTTCGCATTGCACCAGCAGCACGTTGCAGGTGTGTTGCTGGCAGTTGGTGATGCGGTCGCTGGGCCGACCGCACTGCATGCAGGTGCTCACCACATCGTCGGTGATGCGCTCGGCGAGGCGGCCGTCGAACACGAAGTTCTGGCCCTTGTACTTGCTGGGAAGACCCTTGGCGCGCACCTGCCGGGCGTAGTCGATGATGCCGCCGTGCAGTTGGCCCACCTGCTTGAAGCCGTGGTGCCGGAACCAGGCGCTTGCTTTCTCACAGCGGATGCCGCCGGTGCAGTAGAGCAGCACGGGTTCCTCCTTCTTGTCCTCCAACTTCTCCAGCATCTCTTCCACTGCCCCGCGGAAGGTCTCAGCTTCGGGCAATAGTGCGCCCTCGAAGTGGCCGATGAGGCACTCGTAGTTGTTGCGCAGGTCCACCACGGTGGCGCCTTGCTCCAGCAGTTGGTTGAAGCGGTCTGCCTCCAAGTGCTCGCCGACGTTGCTCACATCGAACACCTCATCCTTCAGCCCATCGGCTACCAGCTTGTGCCGCACTTTCAGGGTCAGCTTAAGGAAGCTCTTTCCGTCATCCTCCACCGCGACCTTGAAGGGTACACCGCTGAACTCGGGACGCGCGTCGATGGCCTTGCGGAACGCCTCGAAGTGGTGCGTGGGCACCGAGAGCTGCGCGTTGATGCCCTCCTTGGCGAGGTAGATGCGGCCGAACACGCCCAGCGCCTCCCATTCAGCGTAAAGTTCGTTGCGCAGGGTGGCGGGGTCGGCCAAGCGAACGTAGCGATAGAAGCTGAGCGTGGTGCGCGGGAAACCCTCGGCCTCCAAGCGGGCGCGGAGCTCGCGGGGGCCGAATTTGTTGCGCAGTTCGTGGGCTTCCATCGGCAGGGCAAAGATAGCGGAAGGCCTTGGGCGTTCAGAGGCTTTCAGGCGGTGGTCCGGTCCTACATTTGGGCCCCATTCCAGAACCATCCATGTCCACCAAACGCATCCTTGTCATCGGCTCATCTGGTCAGATCGGCACCGAACTCGTGGAAGGGCTCCGTGCCCGTTTCGGCAACGACAACGTGGTGGCCTCCGACATCAAGGAACCTCAGGCCCGGCAGGAAGGCCCCTTCGTGCTGGTGGATGCCATGGACCGCCGGGGCATTGAGCGGATCATCGACAAGCACGGCATCACCGAGGTGTACCTGCTGGCGGCTCTGCTCAGCGCCACTGCGGAGAAGGACCCGGCCTTCGCTTGGAAGCTGAACATGGAGAGCCTCTTCATCGTGCTGGAACTGGCGCGCGAAGGCAAGCTGAAGAAGGTCTACTGGCCCAGCAGCATCGCGGTGTTCGGGCCCACCACGCCGAAGGACAGTACCCCGCAACAGACGGTGACCGAGCCCACCACCGTCTACGGCATCAGCAAGCTGGCCGGTGAGGGCTGGTGCCAGTACTACCACAAGCGCTACGGGGTGGACGTGCGCAGCATCCGCTACCCGGGCCTCATCGGCTGGAAGAGCGCACCCGGGGGCGGTACCACCGACTATGCCGTACACATCTTTCACGAGGCGATAAAGGAAGGCAGCTACACCAGCTTCCTGGGGCCGCAGAGCACGCTGCCCATGATGTATATGCCCGATGCCATCCGCGCCACCATTGATCTGATGGAAGTCCCGGCCGACCAGGTGAAACAGCGCACCAGCTACAACCTGGCCGGCTTCAGCTTCGATCCGGAACAGATCGCCGCCGAGATCCGCCGCCACATGCCCGGCTTCACCATCGACTATGCGCCGGACCACCGCCAGGCCATCGCCGACAGCTGGCCCCGCAGCATCGACGACAGTGCCGCCCGCGCGGACTGGGGCTGGAGGCCGCAGTACGACCTGAGCGCCATGGTGGACGACATGATGGTGAACCTGAAACGCGAACTGGCCGGATAGCACGGAAGGTGGGTCGGACGTAACCTTGACCCCGGCCACTGCGTATGCCCCGTGCTCAACCTTCGCAGACCGATGTGCCGTTCATTCGCATTGCTTTGCTCTGTTGCACTGCTGCTGGCGGGAAACTCCCTCGCGCAGGCCAGTTCCGTTCATCAGGATACGCTCAACCGCGTCGATGAACTCGGTCGCAAGGTGGGCTATTGGCGGTCCTTGGCACCGCTCGCGGACAAGCCGGGCTACCCCGATGGTGGCGTCGTTGAGGAGGGTCGCTATGCGAACGGCAAACGCGTGGGGGAATGGAAGCGCTACTGGCCCAACGGCAAGCTGATGAGCGAGATCACCTACCAGATGGGTCGGCCGAAGGGACCCTACGTGACCTATTACCCCTCGGGCAGGGTGGAGGAGCAGGGCACGTGGGACCTGGACCGCAACACGGGCAGGTTCCAGCGCTGGCACCCCAACGGGCAGCTCGCCCAGGATTTCGTGTTCAATGCCTACGGGGTGCGCGACGGGGAGCAGAAGTACTACCATGAGAACGGCAAGCTGGCCGTGCAGGTGCGCATTGAGGATGGCAGGGAGGACGGCACCCTGAAGCGCTACACCGCCGATGGCCAGCTGCAACAGGTGGCCGAGTTCAACGACGGGGTGATCAACGCAGCCAATAGCAAGTACATCCGCTCGGTGCCCAAGGCTGAGGAGGTGAAGGTGGACCCCAAGGCGGCCCCCGCTCCGGCTGTTACTGCGAACGAGGTCACCAACGCTGTGGCTTTCCGTGAGAACGGCTATAACACCCTCTACGACCGGCAGCTACGGATATCCCAACAGGGTGAGTTCGTCAACGGCCGCCTCTTCGATGGCAAGCGCTACATGTATGACAGCAACGGCATCCTGTCCCGCATCCAGGTGTACAAGGGTGGCCGTTATGCCGGCGATGCGCCCGTGACCGAGGAGGATCGCCGCTGACCCCGCTGTACCCGGGGCGGCCCTACCTTCGCGCCGTTCCCGTGCAGCCATGGCAGATCCGCGCAAAGGCCCATTCTTCATCACCAACACCCTTACCCGGCGCAAGGAGGAGTTCGTTCCCCTCCGTCCGCCCCATGTTGGTCTTTACGTCTGCGGCCCCACCGTGTACAGCGATGTGCATCTGGGCAATGTGCGCACCTTCCTCTCCTTCGATGTGCTCTTCCGGTGGCTGAGCTTCCTGGGCTACAAAGTGCGCTACGTGCGCAACATCACCGATGTGGGTCATCTGGTGGGCGATGTGGACGAGGGCGAGGACAAGATCGCCAAGCGCGCCCGGTTGGAACAGCTGGAGCCCATGGAGATCGTGCAGAAGTACACCAACGGCTTCCACGATGTGATGCGGCTCTTCAACATCCTGCCGCCGAGCATCGAACCCACGGCCACAGGTCACCTCATCGAGCAGATCGAGATGGTGAAGCGCATCATCGGCAGTGGTTATGGCTATGAGGCCAATGGCAGCGTGTACTTCGATGTGCCGAAGTTCGCGGGGAAGCATGCCTACGGGGAGCTGAGCGGTCGGAAGATCGATGAATTGCTTGCCAACACCCGCGATACCGAAGGCATGGACGAGAAGCGCAGCCCGCTCGACTTCGCCATTTGGAAGAAGGCCGATCCCACGCACCTGATGAAATGGCCCAGCCCCTGGGGTGAAGGCTTCCCCGGCTGGCATCTGGAATGCTCCGCCATGAGCACCAAGTACCTCGGCCAGACCTTCGACATCCATGGCGGTGGCATGGACCTGAAGTTCCCACACCACGAATGCGAGATCGCCCAGAGCGTGGCGGCCGATGGACATGCCCCTGTGCGCTACTGGATGCACGGCAACATGCTCACCGTGAACGGCCGCAAGATGGCCAAGAGCGAGGGCAACGGCTTCACCCCTGAAGAGCTGCTCACCGGCAACCACAAGCTGCTGGAGAAAGGCTACAGCGCCATGACGGTGCGCTTCTTCATGCTGCAGTGCCACTACGCCAGCACGCTCGACTTCAGCAATGCCGCCATGCAGGCGTCGGAGAAGGGCTTGGAGCGCCTGATGAAGGCCATGGAGCTGCTTCCCAGGTTGAAGCCCGCCGAGGTGGACGAGGCCGACGTCCCTGCGCTGCAACAGCGCTGCTTCGATGCCATGAACGACGACCTGAACACCCCGGTGATGATCGCCGAACTGTTCGAGGGAGTGCGCATCATCAACAGTGTGAACGACGGGAAGCTCAAGCTGACAGCGGGCGCCATCGATCAGCTGCGAGAACTGATGCATGGTATGGTGAGCGACGTGCTCGGCATCCGAGATGAGCAGGCCGGCGCAGCATCCAGTGGAGCGGATGCCACCCTGGACGCCCTCGTGCAAGGCTTCATCCGCCAGCGCGCTGCTGCCAAGGCCGCCCGCGATTTTGCCACCAGTGACAGCATCCGCGACCAGCTTGCCGCGGTGGGTATCGTGCTCAAGGACACCAAGGAAGGTACCACATGGGAACGCGCCTGAACTACGCCCTCGCCGTCCTCGCCTGTGTGGCGCTGTTCGCCTGTACCGGTGATGCACCTGCTCCAGCGCCAACACCTGCTCCCGCGCTGCCTGCACTACCGCCCGTACCCGAGTTCAACGCGGACAGTGCCTATGCCCACGTGGCCATGCAGGTGGCCTTCGGACCGCGCGTGCCCGGCACGGCTGCCCATCGCGCCTGTGGCGATGCCTTGGTGGCGCGGCTGAAGGGCCTCGGTGCCGACGTGATCGAACAGACCGGTGAGGTGACGATCTACACTGGCGCACGCCTACCCCTCCGTAACATCTTCGCACGCTTCAAGCCTGCCGCGAAGGACCGCATCCTCCTGCTCGCCCATTGGGATACCCGCCCCTTCGCCGACAAGGACGATGAGCGCCGCAACGAACCGATCGATGGGGCCAACGACGGTGCCAGTGGGGTGGGGGTGCTGCTCGAGGTGGCCCGCCTCATGGCCGCCAAGGATCACGGTCCCGGGGTCGACATCCTCTTCACCGATGTGGAGGACCATGGCCAGCCGAGCGGTGCCATCCAGATGGACGAGTCGAGCATGAACACTTGGGCCCTTGGCGCGCAGTATTTCGCGAAGAACCCACCCGTACCCGGCTACACTGCACGCTTCGGGATCCTGCTGGACATGGTGGGTGCGAAAGGAGCCCTTTTCTATCGCGAGGCACTGAGCATGCAATACGCCCCTTCCGTGGTGAACAAGGTGTGGCGAACGGCGGAGTCCATCGGCCACGGTGATCGCTTCATCCAGGAGACCAAGTACTTCGTGGGCATTGATGACCATGTACCCATCAACCAGCAACTGCGCATCCCCACCATCGACATCATCCAGTACGATCCCGCCACCCAGGCGTTCGGTCCTTATTGGCACACCCATGACGATAACATGGAGGTGATCGATCGCGAGACACTGCGCGCCGTGGGCCGGACCGTCGTGGCAGTGGTGTGGCAGGAGCGCTGATAGCGGGCCTGGACCGACCCGGACCGATCACGTGCGGTGCCGGGCACCGCTTGTCACCCTCAGAATTCAGGGCCTGGAGCCAACCGGTATTACCAAGATCAGGGGGGCGGAAGGACGCAGGCCTTCGAGGCATGCCACCGCGCATGCCCTCGTGCGGCCTATGCGTCGATGTGTTCCCGGCTCAGCGGTGCGGCCGCAGGGTGGTTCCGATGCTGGCACTGCCGGGCAGGAGCATGCTGCTGACCGTTCCGTTGCGGTCCACGATGCGAAGCAGGAACAACTGCTCGTTCCGCAGACCAGCCTGCAAGCTGCCCCCACCAACAGGGACCTGGCCGCTCGCGATGAGCCGACCGGAGAGTTCGTACATGTGCCACGTGAGGGTCTCACTTCCGCCACCGAGCCACCACTGTCCGTCGGCCAAAGCCGTGAGGAACAGCTTCTCCAAGCCCTTGGCTCCACCCGCCACCACCACATCGCTCAAGGTCCAGCGGCCGTCCAGGTCGATCTGCCGAAGTCGATAGTACGCAACACCTGAAAGGGGGGAATCATCCTTGTGCGCATAATCCAGTGGGACCAACGAGGTGCCCGCGCCCGGTACGTGTGCGATGGCCACAAAGTCGTATCCGTCAGAGCTGCGCTCCACCACGAATTCCCGATTGTTCAGTTCGCTCGCCGTGCTCCAAAGCACCATCACATGGTCCTCTCCAGGAATGGCCTTCAGGTCGATCAGCGTAACGGGCAGCGCGCTGTTGCAGTCACCGACCAGGATGGAGCGGGAGTTGATGTTCGGAATGGGACAGGCTCCATCATTGCCCTGCACGAACACGTTCACCGGCAGGGCGGCAACAACACCCGTCCAGCAGATGCGGGCCACGGCCGGGTTCGTTCCGGTCACGGTGAACGTGGAACCCGGAAGCAGGGCAGTGGCATTGGAGGTCACTTCGATCACGGCCGCAGGATTGGCATCGGAGAACGTCATGTCGATACAGAACGACTGACCTTCGCAGACCCCCACGCTGTTCTGACCCACCTGCAGGCCGGCGGGGAAATTGGACAGGTTGGAGGAGCTGGGAGGGCTCTCGTCACACACGATGACCACGAACATCAGGTCGCGCATCACGCTGCCGATCACATTGCCGAAGGCATCGAACGTGGTCACCTGGATCACCACAACGTAGTTGCCGGTCACGGTGGGGGTGAAGTTCAACTGTCCGGTCGCCGGCTGGATGGTGATCCCAGGGAAGGGTGCAGTTCCCGTGTATCCGCTCGCGTAGGTGGCCGGCGTTGGTGCCGGTGCTCCGAAACGCGCTGGTGCCAGCGAGAACAGCATCGTGTTCCCATCCGGGTCTGAGACCCCCGGGTTGTAGGATACTGGCTCACCCACACATACATATGGGATCCCGGAGTCCACGAAGACCGGTGAGGAGTCGCAGACGCCTGGCGAATGCTGCACTGTGGCATCCGCGTAGATCCCTGGCACGTTCGCCAGGTTCGTCATGGTGTTCCTGCAGCATAGGAACCACTCCACCTTCCAAGGGCCGATGGCACACGGGGACAGGAAGAGCGTGACCTCGAATCGGTACCTGCGGAAACTCGGCAATGTCCCCCCATTGCACGTGCTGTTGGCCACTTGGGAAGGACACAAGGGTGAAACCTCCTGCACCAGTACCGGAGACAGGTTGTTCAGGGTGAACACCACGCCACAGGCATTGGAAAAATACAGGCTTTGCGGGGTCAGCGGAGTGCCGGCGCAATCGAGATAAAGGTCTAGGTAGATCTTGTACTGGTTGCCTCCCTGGCACGAGTAGGTAATGCTCGCTCCCGAATAGTGATCGGCCCTGACCTCCTGCACCCATAGGAACATCCAAACGAGCACAGCTGGCATGACCATGCGCGCGCCCAGCCTGAATATCCGAGGGGATGCGATCATAAGACCTGCCTTTCGGGTGACCAAAGGCACGAATTGGAGACGAAAGATACGAACAATGGTGGCCTCGTACAAGCGACCAGCGTTCCGGACCGCCCTCCCGAAGGCCTTGGTTGCCAGTAACCGCGCCTATCTTGGCCCCCCATGTCCGAGCCTGTTCAGAACTCCGTGCAGCAGGAGGATAAGCGCCTCTTCCTGCTCGACGCCTACGCCCTCATCTACCGCGCATACTTCAGCTTCATCCGCGCTCCCCGGGTGAACAGCAAGGGGTTCAATACGAGTGCGGCCTTCGGCTTCACCACCACGCTCCTCGACCTCATCAAACGCGAGCGACCGACCCACATCGCCGTGGTCTTCGATACGGCCGCGCCTACTGAGCGCCATGAGACCCTGCTGGACTACAAGGCCAACCGCGAGGAAATGCCTGATGACATCCGCAGCAACGTGCCCTACATCCGACGCATCATCGAGGCGCTGCGCATCCCTGTGCTCGAAAGCGACGGCTACGAGGCCGACGACGTGATCGGGACGTTGGCGAAGAAGGCCGAGGCCGAGGGTTACACCACCTACATGGTGACACCTGATAAGGATTTCGGGCAGTTGGTCACGGACAAGATCATCATGTATAAGCCCGGCCGAGGCGGCGACCCCCCCGAGAAGCTCGGTCCCAAGGAGATCTGTGAGCGCTGGGGCTTGGAGCGCACCGAGCAGGTGAAGGACATCCTCGGCCTCATGGGCGATGCGGTGGACAACATTCCCGGCATTCCGGGCATTGGGGAGAAGACCGCCATCAAGCTCGTGCAACAGTTCGGCAGTCTGGAGGGGGTGCTGGACAACGCGGACAAGCTGAAAGGCAAGCAACAGGAGAACGTGATCGCCTTCGCCGAGCAGGGCCGCCTGAGCAAGCAGCTCGCCACCATCATTGTGGATGCGCCGGTGGAGCTGGACCACGATGCGCTGCACCTGGACCCGCCCGACAAGGACAAGGTGCTGGAGGTCTTCAGCGAGTTGGAGTTCAAGACCCTGGCCAACCGGGTGCTCGGCGGTGATGTGAACGGCACGACCGAGGAAACCAAGGCCGGCAAGCGCGCCAAGGCCGCACCGGCCAACCCCGGCCAGGTGGACCTCTTCGGCAGCAGCGTCGATGAGGAAGGCCACGTGGCCCTCACCGAGCTGGCCACCATCGATACCGTGCCACACCGCTACTTCCTGGCCCGGACCAACGAAGACCTGTACATGCTGGCGGCCCAGCTCAAGAAGCAGCCGCGTTTCTGCTTCGACACCGAGACCACCGGCACCGACGAGCGCACGGCCGAACTGGTGGGTCTTTCCTTCAGTTGGAAGGCACACGAAGGCCACTATGTGCCTGTGCCCGAGGACCGCGCCGAGGCCCAGCGCATCGTGGACATCTTCAAGCCCATCCTGGAGAAGGAGGCCATCGGCAAGGTGGCACAGAACGCCAAGTTCGACATCCGTGTACTGGCCCGGTACGGCGTCGAGGTGAAGGGCCCGCTCTTCGACACCATGGTGGCGCACTTCCTGCTGAAGCCCGATGTGCAGAAGCACGGCATGGACTTCCTCAGTGAGACCTACCTCGGTTACCGGCCGGTGAGCATTACCACGCTCATCGGGGAGAAGGGCCGCGGCAAAGTGCAGAAGAGCATGCGCGACGTGGACGTGGAGCTCGTGAAGGAGTATGCGGCAGAGGATGCCGACATCACCTGGCAGCTGGCCGGAAAGCTGGAGCCGCTGCTGGCCGAGGACGAGGTGACCGGCCTGTTCAACGACGTGGAGATGCCGCTGGTGCATGTGCTCGCCGATATGGAAACGGAGGGCATCCGCATCGACATCCCGGCCCTCAAGCAGTTCAGCGAGGAGCTGGGGACCGAACTGGTGCGCCTGCAGGACGCCATCCACAAGGCCTGTGGTGTGAGCTTCAACATCGACAGTCCGAAGCAGCTTGGCGACGTGCTCTTCGAGACCCTGAAGCTCGGCGGCGACAAGGTCAAGAAGACTGCCAAGACCGGGCAATATCAGACCAGCGAGGATATCCTGCAGGAGCTGAGCAACGCGCACCCCGTGATCCCTCTCATACTGGATTACCGCAGCCTGCGAAAGTTGAAGGGCACCTACGTGGACACCCTGCCCGAGGCGGCGGATCCCGTGACCCATCGCGTGCACACCAGCTACCTGCAGACGGTGGCCGCCACTGGCCGCCTGGCCAGCAACGAGCCCAATCTGCAGAACATCCCCATCCGAACCGAGAAGGGGCGCGAGATCCGCAAGGCCTTCGTCCCACGCAGCGAAGAGTACCAGCTCCTCAGCGCCGACTACAGCCAGATCGAGCTGCGCATCATCGCGCACATGAGCGGGGACCACAACATGCAGGAGGCGTTCCGGCAGGGACTGGACATCCACGCGGCCACGGCGGCCAAGGTGTTCAACGTGGACATCGCCGAGGTGACGCGCGAGCAGCGCAGCCGTGCCAAGGCCGTGAACTTCGGCATCGCTTATGGGCAGGGTGCCTTTGGTCTGGCGCAGAACCTGGGCATCCCCCGCGGCGAGGCCAGGCAGATCATCGACGACTACTTCGCCCAGTTCCCCGGGGTGCGCAGTTATATGGATGAGATGATCGGCTTCTGCCGCTCCCACGGCTACGTCAAGACCCTGCTGGGCCGTAGGCGCTATCTGCCCGACATCACCAGTGCCAACAACACCGTGCGCGCCCAGGCCGAGCGGATCGCCATCAATGCCCCCATGCAGGGTTCGGCGGCGGATATCATCAAGGTGGCCATGGTGGGCATTCACCGTGACCTGCGGTCGAACGGGTTGAAGAGCAAGCTCCTATTGCAGGTCCATGACGAACTGGTGCTCGATGTGAACCTTGCCGAGGCGGATGCCGTTAAAGCCATCGTCAAAGACCGCATGGAACATGCCATCACCCTCGACGTGCCCCTCGTTGTTGACATGGACATGGGGAAAAACTGGCTTGAAGCGCACTGATGTGCCGGACCGGTTCGGTGACCTTTACCGTCCGTATGCTCTCCCTCAACCGCAACTACCGATGCGCATGAACTACTGGCCCCTTGTGGTCGTCACGCTGCTGCTCTCCGCTTGTGGTGGGGATGCCCCTCCAAAAGAGGACCTCAACGTGCCCAGCCCGGCCGACAGTGCTCTGCAGGCGGATCGATCGACCCGCACCCGCAACATCTTCTACAACATCCCATCGCCCATGGAGACCGCCGCCCTGCTTCAGAAGGCGGGAGCGCAGTACAATGGCCGATTGTTGAACGATGTGAAGAAGGTGGACACCTATACGTCTGCCAGCGAACAGGCACTGAACCTCGGTGTCTATGGCGCCGACCTGAGCTATGCCAGCGTGTTCAACCACACGCAGGAGAGCATGTTCTACACCAGCTGCACCAAGAAGCTCGCCGAGCGCCTGGGTGTCCTCACCGCCTTCAACGACAGTACCCTCGAGCTCATGGAGAAGAACATGGGCGATCGTGATGCATTGCTGGATGTGATCAGCGAGACCTACTGGAACGTGGATGCCTACCTGAAGGAGAACGGCCGCGAGAACATCAGTGCGCTGATGGTCGCAGGCGGATGGGTGGAGGGCTTGTACATCGCCACGCAGGTGTCAGCCACCAATGATAGTAAGGAACTCCGCCAGCGCATTGCGGAACAGAAGCTGTCCCTTGGCGATCTGCTCGCGCTGGTCAACAGCTATGAGATGGAGGATCCCGCCCTGGATGGCGTTCGTAAGGACCTTGCGGCCATCCAGGCACTCTATGAGAACGTCAAGGCCGGTGGAGCTTCCACCTCCGTTACGGAGGAGAACGGCGTTGCCCTGATCGGTGGCGATGCACCGGCGGCAACCCTTACAGACGAACAATTGAAGGCGATCCGGGACAAGGTCGCCGAGGTCCGTAACGCATACATCAACTGATCCCGCCATGCTCGTTCGTCGCACATTGATACTAGCGGCCCTGGCCATCGGGGGCATGCTGATCTCCGGTACGGCCGATGCGCAGTGCAGGAGCTTCGCCAAGAACCGCTGCGTCCCCGGTCTGGCGCCCTACAAGTTCAACGAATCCTTCAACTCCGCCCAGCTTTCTCCAGGTGAAGAGGCGGAGGTGAACCTGACCTTTTACAGTGGCCAGGACTATCGTGTCATGGTCTGCGCCCATCCGATCCTGGGTGAGGTCAACTGGAAACTGGTCGATTCCAACAACAAGATCGTGTTCGAGAGCCTGGCCGATGAGCCCAAACCTCATTTCGACCTGAAGGTGGCCAGCACATTGCAGATGAAGCTCGTGGTATGGGTGCCTGAACAACCGGCCGGCCAAATGGTCCATGTCGGCTGCGTCGCCATCCTCGTAGGCTTCAAGGAGTGACCCTGCACATCCTCAACGCATGTTCGGGCCCGGCACTACCGGGCCTGAATTTTTGTTGGCCGTCCGCGGTCCATGCGACAGGGGTCCGACATGCAGCATGCTCCTGCTTGTGCGGTGGGCATGCGCTCCCTCCAGGGGCGTCCGACCGGTCGGTCTGATGACCATCTTGTTCCGAACACTTCATCGGCCGCTTGACCGGAAAGGCCCACGTCGGAACCATCCACCGCTGCGAAGGACAGGTGCCCAAAGGAACGGGGCCGCCCCGCCATGGGACGGCCCCGCTCCATGAACCCCAATGGGTCACTCCACCACGAAACGGCGCACTTCCTGTGCACCATCGCGCTGCAGCCGCAGGAAATAGACGCCGGAGCCCAGCTCGTCCAGTGCCACCTCGATGCGCTGTCCGCCGGGAGGAAGGTTGCTGTTGAGTACGGACCGGATGCTACGGCCGGTCACGTCAAGCAGGTCCAGGCGGGTGCTCGCGGACCGTTCATTCGTGAAACGCACGGCGATCCGATCGGTCGCGGGGTTCGGCGATACCATGAGACCATCCTGAGCGCCCAGTACCACTTCGTCCAGTCCAGTGGGGATACCGTTCAGGTTGATGTCATCGATGTACACATTGTTGCCTCCATCGCTCTCGAACTCGAACTTGAAGCGGAAGTCGCTCACGTGATAGGTGCTGGCGATGGCGGAGGACTGGGAGGAGTTCCACTGCGCCGAAGTGGGCACGAAACTGCCGGAGGTGTTGGGGGCGGTGGCCAGATCAATGGTTCCGCGCAGGTTGCGCCGGATGGACCATGTCTGCCCACAGTTGTTGGAGACCAGCAGGCGGAGCCGGTCATCATTGTTCGCGTTGCGGCGGGCGAACGCATACTTGAAGGTGATCACGATGCTCGTGGCATCGCTCATGTCATAGGTGCTGGAAACCAGTTCATCCACGCGACCGGCCATGGCGGAAGAGTTGATGATGCGGGCGCTCTTGGAGCCGGAAAAGGCCGCCACATCGGTCAGCTGAAAGGTGTTGTCGTTATTGATATTGACCACCGCCCAGTCATTCGCGGGCAGGGCCCCGATCTGTTCAAAGCCTTCCTCAAGGGGGCCCTCCATGCCTGGGTCGGGCAGCACGGTTATGTAGCTGACCGCCTCGTTGGTCAGGGTGGTGCTGCCATCGGAAACGGTCAGGACCACAGGATACACACCGGGCTCCGTATAGGTCACCTGAAGTTCGGCCGCTGTGCCACTGGCAGGATCGCCACCAGGGAACGACCACGAGCGTTCGCTCACCGTGTTGTAGCTCTCATCCGTGAAGGTGACCGTATTGCCGGCGCAGATGGTGCGTGTGCTGCTGGTGAAGGTGGCGGCACAGAGCTGGGGTGTGTCGTTCACCCCGGTGAAGGTGAGGTTGGAAGCCTGCCACAATTGGTTCCGTTGGGCGGTGCTCGAGTTGAGCGCAGCGATCATGCGGGATGCCTGACCTTCGGTGAACATTTTCGAGCAGTAGGAGTACTCCATGAAGTTCTCCACGTTGTCCAGCGAACCACAGGAGCTGCCATTCACATTGCAGGTGGTCCAGCCGATCGTGTTCGGGGTGTCGCTCACGCCATCGTCCCCATTGCAATTGGAGCTCAGCCCCGGTTCGTTGCTGTTGCCCCACGTATGGGCCAGGTTCAGCCAGTGGCCGACCTCGTGCGTGAGCGCACGTGAACGACCCGGACTGCTGGTATTGATGCTGCCTGTGTAAGTGTGCTGTAGAACGATGCCATCCCCCGCGGGGAAACTGGCCACCGCATTCGGTCGGAACGTGTAACCGGCAGCGCCATCGGCGGAGGCCGCCACCCAAACGTTCAGGTAGCGATTGCGCGGCCATTGGATGAGGTCCTTCATGCTCTGGTCGCCTGCGTTGGTCAGGGCGGAGACCGTCCGCGTGATGCCCTTGGTGCAGTTGCCCTGTGGATCTTTCTGGGCAAGACGGAACTCGATGCTCACGTCCCCAACGATGTCCACGAAGGCCGGGTTCACGTTGTCCCAATCGGCGTTCTCCTTGTTGAAGTCCTCGTTGAGGATGCGCACGGCATCGAAGATCTGCTCATCGGCGATGTTCTCCGGGCCGTTGTTGTGGATGATGTGGAACACCACGGGGATGATGTAGGTGCTTCCACCACCGCGCTCTGCCGAAGCCTCGAACGCCCGCGTGAACGCCTCCAGTTCAGCGTCGGCAGCCTCTATCTCGGCGAGCAAGGCCGGGTCGTTCGCACGTTCTCCGAACAATCGATGAAGTTCGTTCGCGCCGCAGGGTTCATGCGCGGTGAATTGGGCATGAGCGGGCAGGGCCATCGATGCGAGGGCACCGCTCAATAAAAAGATTCCGAGGGTCTTGTACATGGATCGGGAGTGCAGGTCTTCAGCACGCAAGTTAGTTCGGAGGCGGGGCGGCACCGGACCAACGGTTCGCCATCTTTCATCGGCTACCTGGTCCGGTCAAGTGCCTGAGGGCCCGCATTTCTTGTGCCACTTGGATAAAGGTACGGGCAGAGCCGGTCTGGGGGGCGATGAATGCGGCAAAATGGCAGAGCAATGACAGTCTTCGAGCGCTGTCACCCTTGGAACCCTGATGGTCAATGGTCACTGAGCTTCATCGCCTGAACCTCCTTCCACCAAAAGCCGCAGCACCGTCCGCCGCGCGGGAGCGCTAACCTGTACCAAGTGCATGCCGGAGCTCAGACCGGCCAGAGGAATGCGGATGTCCGTGGCGGAACGACCTGTGGCACCGAGGTCCAACACCCGTCGTCCCAACGCGTCCAGGACCTCCACCTGGACCGCACCCTGCCATCCATCGTCCAGGCGTATCACCGCCTCTTCACGGGCGGGGTTCGGGAAGATGTAGGCTCCGGCGGTGCTCTCCATGCTGGTGATGCCGGTGATGAGGGGTTCGCCATTGATGTTGATATCATCAAGGTACAGGAAGTTGCCTCCTCCTCCCGTGAATTCGAACTTCAGGCGCAGGTTGCTCACGAAGTTGCTCGGGCCGAAGTTGAATACTTCGGTGTAACCCCAATCTTCCGGACCGACCGGGAGGAAGGTGCCGCCCTGGTCCGGTGCGGTGGGCAGGTCGTTGTTGGCACGGAGCGTCTTGCGCGGCGACCATGTGATGCCACAATTATTGCTGGTGTACAGGCGCAGCACATCCTCATTCCACGACTGGCGGCGCGCGAACGCATGGCGGAAGCTGATGGTCATGGAGGAGAGCCCGCTGGCATCAAAGACATTGCTGATGAGCGCATCCACATGGCCGTTGGTGCCGGCTGTGTTGTTCAGCCGGACGGAAGTGCCACCTGTGTAGGATGCGGCCGAGGTCAGAACGAAGCTGCCGTTACCTTCCGCATCCTCCACCCACCATTCCGGACCGCTCAGGCTGCTGGTGGTTTCGAAGCTTTCGCTCACAGGCCACGCGATACCCGTGTCCGGGAGAACGGTGACGAACGACTCCTCCAGCACATTGAGCAGGTTGACCCCATCGGTGACGCTGAGCTCCACCGGCCAGATGCCGGCCTCAGGGTAGAATACGGTGACTGTCGCCTCATTGCTGGTGGCTGGCACGCCCCCAGGGAAACTCCAGGTGCGCTCGGTCACGGCACTGTAGCTGGCATCCGAGTAAGTGATGCTGGTTCCGGCGCAGATCTCACGGTCGGAGGCGATGAACTCCACCGCACACAGCTGCGGTGCATCGAGCACACCGGTCTGTACCAGGTTGTTGTCCTGCCAAAGGGAGCTTCGCTGTGCGATGCTGGAGGTGAGGGCCGCGATCATGCGCGTGCCCTGTCCCACCGTGAACATCTTGGCGCAGTAGGAGTACTCCATGTAATTCTCCACGTTGTCCAGAGGGGAGCCGCAGCTCGATCCGTTCAGGTTGCAGGAGGTCCACCCCACGGTAAGGGGGGTGTCCTCCACTCCGTCATCCATGGAGCAGTTCTCCTCCACTCCAGGCTCATTGCTGTTGCCCCAGCAATGTGGAAGGTTGAGCCAGTGCCCCACCTCATGCGTGAGTACACGGGAGCGGCCGATGCTGCTGGTCCCGATGCTCCCCACATAATCGTGTTTCACAACGATCCCATCACGCTGCGGCTGGTTGTTCAGCACCCAGGGATAGTTGGTGTAGCCGGCAGCACCGTTGGCTGACGCACCCACCCAGATGTTCATATAGCGGTTGCGCGGCCACTGGATCAGGCCGGCCATGTTGTAGTCGCCCTCATAGGTCAGGTCTGATACGGTGCGGGTGATGCCGTTGGTGCAGTTGCCCTGCGGGTCCAATTGAGCCAGTCGGAACTCGATCCCCACGTCGGCGACCAGGTCCAGAAAAGCGGGGCGAACGTTCTGCCAGTCGCTGTTGAGCTTGTTGAAATCGTTGTTCAGGATACGGACAGCATCGTAGACCTGTTCATTACTGATGTTCTCCGGGCCGTTGTTGTGAATGATGTGGAAGACCACCGGAACGATGTACGCATCACCGTCCCTTTCTGGGCCTCCCGTGCGTGCGCGCTGTTCCAGTTCATCCCGAAGCAGCAGGGAAAGTTCCCATGCCGCAGGGTCGGCCTCTCTCCACTGCTCCATTTCCACCGGATCATGCGCCCGGCAGGTGAAGCCCTCTGCCGGATGGATGGTGGATTGTGCGACAAGGCCGGCGGACAGCAGGAAGGCTGAAGGGAAAAGGAGCTGCTTCATGTGAATGGAACAGCTGCAAGATAGAAGGGTTCGGTACCCGGCGACGCTACCAATGGCCACCCTGCCTTGGAAGGCCGCCTCAGCCGAGCGCCTGGCGAAGGTCCTCCACGAGGTCACGTGCATCCTCCAAGCCCACGCTCAGTCGGATGAGCGTGTCGGCGAGCCCGTTGCGCAGGCGCTCCTCACGCGGTATGCTCGCATGCGTCATGCTCGCGGGGTGCCCCAGCAGTGACTCCACGCCCCCCAGGCTCTCGGCCAGACTGAACAACTTGGTGCTGCTGAGCATCCGTGTGGCCTCCTCCATCCGGTCCCCTTTGAGCGTGAAGCTGATCATGCCCCCGAACCCACGCATCTGTCGCTTTGCCACGTCATGGTTGACGTGGGTGGGCAAGCCAGGCCAGTAGACCTTGTCCACCTTCGGGTGGGCAGTGAGGAAGTTCGCCACCACCTCGCCGTTCTCACAATGACGCTGCATGCGGAGGTGGAGGGTCTTCAGACCCCGCAGAACGAGGAAGCTGTCCATCGGGCCTGGCGTTGCTCCACAGCTGTTCTGCAGGAAGGCGAGCCGCTCAGCGAGCGCATCGTCCTTCACCACCAAGGCCCCCATCACCACATCGCTGTGCCCGCCCAGGTATTTGGTGACGCTGTGCATGACCAGATCGGCACCAAGGTCCAGGGGATTCTGCAGATAGGGACTGGCGAACGTATTGTCCACACCAAGGATGCACCCGTGCCTCCGCGCGATGTCGGCAAGACCCGCGATGTCGATGATGCGCAACAGGGGATTGGTCGGTGTTTCGGCCCAGATCAACCGGGTGGAGGGGCTCATCGCAGCCTCCACGGAGCGCAGGTCGCCCATGTCCACAAAGCGGAACTTCACGCCGAAACCTTCGAAGACCTTGGTGAAAAGCCGGTATGTGCCGCCATACAGGTCGTTGGTGCTCACCACCTCATCACCCGGCTTCAGCAGCTTCACGACCGCATCGATGGCCGCCATTCCAGTGGCGAAACAGAGCCCGTGACGGCCGTTCTCCAATGCCGCCAAGGCGTTCTGCAGGGCGGTCCGGGTGGGGTTGTGGGTGCGGCTGTACTCGTAACCCTTGTGATCCCCTGGAGCAGCCTGTACGTAGGTGCTGGTCTGGTAGATCGGCGTCATGATGGCGCCTGTGGTGGGGTCGGGTTCCACGCCGGCGTGGATGGCCTTGGTACCGAATTCCATGGTGCGTTTCGCTGGGCGACGAAGGTACGCCCCGTCACCTCATCGACGTGCAGCGGTGGCCGTGTTGCGCAGCCAGCGCGGCAGGATCACCGTACCCATGAAGAGGTACAGGTAATAGCTGAGGATGCGCCACACCACGGCAACCGCCCCGATGTAGCCCACCGCAGGGAGCAAGTCCTTGAAGAAGCCGGAGAAGGCGATCTCGGCAACGCCACTCCCGCCCGGGGTGGGGCTGATCAACAGGATGACCCACATGATCATCTGCCGGGCATAGAGCAACAAATGATCGGTCACAGGAAAGAAGGCCGCCACGATGAGATTGACCACCACAAAGCGATTGGCCCACGAGAAGCAGGTGGCCGCAAAGGCCTTCATCCAGAAACGCTTGGGTTTGCCCCGTAGCTCCTGCGAGGTGGTCACGATGTCGTCGCCCACCTGGATGACCATGGGCCTCCAGCGCCGCAGGAACGGCAGCTTGAAGACCCTGAGCAAGGCGAACTTGAAGGCCCGTGGACGGAAAAAGACACCGTAGAAGATCGCGAGCACAAGGACCAGTATGAAGAGGTAACCCAGCAGGAAGATCGACTTGATCGGCATGCCCCAGAACGCATGGTCCAATTGATCCGGAAAGAGGTCCTGTGTTCCGACCGCCAGGAAGACAAGGGGAACCATGACCACATAGAACAGTTCATCCATCAGTGCGGTGACCAGGACGATCGCCGTGGCCCGGCCCAGTTCGATGCCCTCCCGCCCGATGATGAACATGGCGATCCCCGAGCCGCCCACCACCGAAGGGGTCATCGCAGATGCGAATTCCCATAGGAAGGTGACGTTGAAGGCCTGGCGCCAGGAGAGGTGGCCATCGGAAAGCACGCGCAGCCTGAAGATGTACCCCAGGTCCCTGAACGCGGTGGCCACCACGGCAAGCAGGATCCACACGGCACTGTGCCAGCCCCAATCGATGGAGCGCAGGATGTCCCCCGTGCTCATGCGCACGTGGGTGCCACTCCCGTCATCCACCCGCACGAACTCGGCAGGGTCCGTCAGGTCCGCCATCCCGTTCCCATTGCGGTCCACCCATTGATGGTCACCACGCCCCTGAACATCCAGTTCGAACCGGTCCCTGCCGAGGTCCCGCCAGAGCAGCCAACCGGCCGCCAGCATGCCGATGAACACCGGCAGCAACACCTTGCGCAGGCTGAAGGTCCTCCGCAGGTCGCTCTCGCTCGTCCCTTTCTTCGCCTCGCTCATCGGGTATCTTCGCTGCCTCTTGGAGACGGCCTAAAGGTATCCCTTCGCCCGAATGACGCGGTCCACCCTTGCGGCCCACCTGGCATTGTTCACGGTCAATCTGATCTACGGCCTCAACTATGTGGTGGCCAAAGGCCTCATGCCGGTGGTCATCGGCCCCTCGGGTTTCATCCTCCTGCGGGTGATCGGGGCGACCATCCTGTTCTGGCTGTTGTTCCTGCGCAGGCCGGTGAAGGTCCCTCCAACCGACCTGCTGCGACTGCTCCTGTGCGCGCTGTTCGGGGTGGCCCTCAACCAGCTCATGTTCTTCCATGGCCTGATGCGCACCACCCCCGTGAATGCGAGCATCATCATGGTGGCGACACCGGTGCTTGTCCTTGCTCTTTCAGCATATCTGCTCGGTGAGCGCCTCACCTGGCTCAAGGTGCTTGGGGTGGCCCTTGGTGCAAGCGGTGCATTGACCCTTGTGCTCGGTGGAAGCGCTGTCGGCACCCCCGGTGGTCGTATGGGTGACCTGTTCATCCTGGTCAATGCGTCATCATACGCGGTGTTCCTTGTGCTGGTGAAGCCCCTGATGCGGCGTTACAATGCGGTCACCGTAATGGCCTGGAGCTTCCTGTTCGGGGTGCTCATGGTCCTGCCTTTCGGCTGGAGCGAACTGGCCGCCGTGCAATGGTCCGAGCAGTCGCGACCTGTCCTGCTGGCCATGGCGTTCGTAGTGGTGATGGTCACGTTCGTCGCCTACCTGCTCAACACATGGGCCATCGCCCGTGTGGATCCCGGTGTCGTCGGCAGCTACATCTACCTGCAGCCCGTTCTGGCACTCGCGTTCTCCTGGCTGTTCATGGTACTGGGTCCCGACCGGATCGGCATTCCAGGCAACTATGAGGTGGAGGTCGAGCTGCCCCAGGTGCTAAGCGCCCTTGCCATCTTCCTCGGTGTTCACCTGGTGGGACGACGCAGCGCCACCGTATGAGTTGAAGCCGATTACTTTTGGCGCCTACCAGAAGCGTATGCTACGTTCAATGACAGGTTTCGGCCGCTCGGAAGGAGTGGTCAATGAGCGAAAGGTGACCGTGGAGCTGCGCTCGCTCAACAGCAAGCAGCTGGACCTGCTGGTGAAGGTTCCCGGCATATACAAGGACCGGGAAGCGGAGTTGCGTCAGCTGGTCGGCGAGCAGCTCCAGCGTGGCAAGGTCGAGCTTGTCGTGGTCTGTGAACAGCCTCAGGGCGCTCAGCGGACCCGGATGGACAGGGTGCTGCTCCGCTCCATTTACGAAGAGCTCTGTGCAGCAGCCAGGGAGATCGCGCCGGAAACGACCACGGACCTGTTCGCCCAGGCCCTGCGCATGCACGAGGCCTCGGTGGCACCGGTGGAACGCGTGGGTGATGAGGAGTGGACCATCGTGGCCGGTCTTGTGAATCGGGCACTGGTGGACCTCGGCCGCTTCCGGGTGAGTGAGGGCGAACGACTGGCTGCCGAACTACGCGCCCGGGTGGAGCGCATTTCTGAGCTCCTGATACAGGTGGAAGCCATGGACGATGGACGCAGCGAACGCACCCGTGAACGCCTGCGCGGCAAGTTGAACGAGCTTCGCCAGGATGTGGATGAGGACCGGTTCGAGCAGGAGCTTGTGTACTACCTGGAGAAATTGGACATCACAGAGGAGAAGGTCAGGCTGCGTTCGCATTGCTCCTATTTCATTGAGACCATTGCCACGGAGGATGCCCAGGGACGGAAGCTCGGTTTCATTGCACAGGAGATGGGCCGGGAGATCAATACCCTGGGCTCCAAGGCGAACGATGCGGTCATCCAGCGAAGCGTTGTGCTCATGAAGGATGAGCTGGAGAAGATCAAGGAGCAGGTGCTGAACGTGCTTTGATGATGGCAGCGGATGCCCATAACGGCAAGTGCATCATTCTTTCCGCTCCCTCAGGTGCCGGAAAGACCACCATTGTGCGGCATCTGCTGGCCAGCGGGCTGAGGCTGGCGTTCAGTGTGAGTGCAACCACCCGACCCGCCCGGGCGAATGAAGTGGATGGACGGGATTATCACTTCATCAGCGAAGCACGATTCAGGGAGCATGTGCTTGCCGGCGACCTGGTGGAGTGGGAGGAGGTGTATCCGGGACGGTTCTATGGCACCCTGCGCAGGGAGGTCGATCGCATCTGGGCAGCCGGGCAGCATGCGGTGTTCGACATCGATGTGATCGGTGGGCTCCGGCTCAAGGAGATCTACCGGGAGCAGGCGCTCGCCATCTTCGTCGCTCCGCCCAGCATGGATGTGTTGGAGCAGCGGCTCCGAAGCAGGGGGACCGAGAACGAGGCGAGCCTCCGCGTGCGGCTTGAAAAGGCACGGGAGGAGTGGAGCCATGCGCCCGCCTTCGATCATGTGTTGGTGAACGACGAGCTGGAGCGCGCTTGTGCCGAGGCCGTACAATTGGTCAGAGGCTTCCTTCAATGATGCGCATCGGTTGTTTGTTCGGCACCTTCGACCCGCCCCATAACGGGCATCTGGCCATTGCGGACCACATGGTGGCCAGGCTTGGCCTGGATCAGGTCTGGCTGGTGGTCACACCGCTGAACCCTTTCAAACAAGGACAGGCCCTGAGCCCTGATATCCATCGAATGGCCATGGTGCGTCTGGCGGTGCAAGGTCATCACTCGGTGATCGCCAGTGGCTTTGAGCTGGACCTGCCCAAGCCCAGCTATACTGTGAACAGCTTACAGTTCATGCGTGAGCGTTGGCCCCAGCACCAGTTCGACCTCATCATCGGCAGTGACAATCTGGCCGCGTTCCACCAGTGGAAGGGCCCCGATGAGATCCTCGCACATCATCGCTTGTTGGTCTATCCGCGTGACGGTTTTTCGGAGCACCTCAGGGCTTCCGCCTTACTGGGCTCCCCGCAGGTACGTGTGGTGGCCGATGCACCTTTGGTCAGGGTCTCCTCCACGCAGGTGCGGGCGGCCATTGCCCGCTGGGAGCCCGTGGATGGACTGGTCCCTCCCGCCGTCCTTAGCTACATCCGGGAGTTCCGGCTGTACAGCCCTTCGCAGCGGACCTGAGAACGTTGCATCACGACGAGCCCGAGGGCTGCTTTGCTGTTCCCACCCGGGCCGCCTGGCGCAGGTGATCAGCCAACACCTGTACGGCCCTGCCATAACCGAGCTCGTTCACCACATGCAGATCGCACAGATGCCGGTAGGGTAGGAGGTAATTGCGATAGGCAGGCAGCACATGGTGCTCCCATTGGTAGCGGATCTCCTCCTCGCCATAGCCCCTTTCCACGGAGTCCCGGCGCAGGCGTCGGTCCAGCTGGGCTTCTTCGCTGGCATCGATGAACACGCGCAGGTCGAACAGGTCGCGCAGGGGTTCGTGATGCAGCACAAAAAGACCTTCCACCAGGATCACCGGCGCGGGCCGCAACTCGATCAGGGACGGCTCTCTGCCGGCGTGGTTGAAGGTGTATTCCTTTCGGTAGATGACCCCACCGGCGAGCAGTGTGCGGATATCGCGGGTGAGCCCGTCCAGGTCAACTGCGGTGGGCAGGTCGAAGTTGACCTTCCCATTGTTGTCCAAGGCCTGTTGCTCCTTGGGGTGGTAGTAGTCATCCTGAGATACCACGCAGATGCTGCCGGAAGGCAGCACCTCGTTCAGTGAGCGGACAAGGCTGGTCTTACCCGAGCCGCTGCCACCCGCCACCCCGACCAGGTAGGAACCCCGCTGCATTGCGGCAAAAGTAGCGGTGGACGCGGCTTTCCCAACAGGTGCTCCGGTTTGGCACGCCGCTTGGAACGTGGGGGTGTACCCAACAACGATCGACCCATGAACACCCCGGCCAACACCTACACTGACCTTAAGAACAAGGCCAAGCAGCTATTGCTGGCCGGCGATCTGGAGCGCTACATGCAGTTGCTACGCGCTCTGCATACGGCCGCCACCGGCCACCGTCGCGCCCTTGCCTGAGCCTCTTCCAACGCCAGCAACGGACGGCCCTTCGCGGGGCCGTTCTGCGTTCACGTGGGGCGGCGTTCCGATCTTTTTTCAGCCCGGTGGATCCTTTTGCCCGGACCCCCCGTAGAAGGCCCCATGACGAAGAAGGATAAGATAGCCTTCATCAAGAGCAGCAAGCGCAAAACGCACGTGTACCAGGACCTGAACAGGTACACGGACCAGCAGCTCAACGATGTCATCCGGGAGATCGTGCAGGGCCTGGTCCGCGAAAGCGAGATCATCGCCAATGCGTACATCAACGGATATCGTTAGTGATGGTGCAGCGTGCGCACTGCTGAAGGCAGGGACCCACAGGTAGCAAAGCCCCACCGTCGTATGACGGACGGGGCTTTGTTACTTTCGGCACCTACCAGCCGATACCGGTCGCATAGCCGACCTGGAAGAACATCTTCCGCAGGCCCCATTCGCTGGTCTCCATGTAGGCTGGCAGTCCTGGGCTCGCCTCCAGCTCGCCAAGGTTCATGCCAGCCCCGAAATGGATATCGCCGAAAAAACCGTCCAGTTCACTTCGGAACCCCACACGCAGGCCCAACTGGAGGTAACCGAGCTCATGCTCCGTCCGGCGATCCCAGGAAGGGCTTGGGTTGCCTGAAAAGCCCGTGTCCCAGACCTGTGGCAGCAACTCCAGGGAAACCGATCGATAGCCGATGGTCGGGCCGATGTAGGCTCCAGCGGCCTCGTCAGACAGGAAGTAGATGGACCGAAGCGAAAGTGACCAGCTGCGGGTCAAGGGAGAAACGCTGACCTGGTATCCCAAGTGCTCCAAGCTCTCCACGTTGGACTCGGCCGCTCCGAAGATGTCCATGCGCGTTGTGTAGTCGATACCCATTGCGCTGCGTGGGCTCAGGTCGGCATCAAAGCCGGCCACGAAATGGAAATTGCTGCCCACCTCGACCGGCTCATAGTGAAGGAACGAGACGCGAACGCCCATCTGACCGTAGGCCTCCAAACCGAGGGCACTGGCTGCCAGCAAGGCTAACCGGAACGCTTTCATTGTTCAAAGGTGATGTTCAGCATTTCCAGGACCTGCTTGATCGGGACCCCGAAGCCCAACCCTTCGAGCCCCTTGCCACTGATCTTCATGGTGGTGACGCCCACCACGCCTCCGTTCTCATCGATCAATGGACCACCGCTGTTGCCCGGGTTGATGCTGACGTCCGTCTGCAGGTAGGAGCGTCCTTCGATCTCACGCCGGCCGCTGAGCACACCACGCGCCACGCTCTGGCCCAATTCGGTGTCCAACGGGGTGCCGATGGCGAAAAGCTCTTCTCCGAGCATCAAATTGGTGTCATCGCCCAGTGCAAGAGCGGGTAGGTCTGTGGCCTGCACCTTCACCAATGCAAGGTCAAAGTCCTTGTTCGTCTTCACCACCGTGCCATCGAGGGTGAATCCTTGGGCGAACTTCACCCTGACGAGGCTCTCGCCGTTCACGACATGTTCATTGGTCAGCAGGTAACCATCATTGCTGATAACGAAACCACTGCCGTGCCCCTTGTCCATTTCAATGGTGACCACCCCTTTCACGAGCTCGGACAGCATGTCCTTGCGCCCTTTGAACGCGATGGTGCGGGGCCGGGGAAGGCGTACCTCGCCACCCTTGCTGGCTGACAGACCGGCCCCGTACAGTTCCTCCAATCGGCCGGGAAGGGTGTTGCTTTCCGCCAATCCGCGGGCGGCGCTGGATAGGGCGCTCGACAGGACATCGTCCAGTCGTTCACCGTTCGCAAAGTGTGTGGTGGTCGTGCGTTCTTCGTGCAGGATCTTGTCAGGATCCGAGCTGCTGTAGAACCGCCAGTTCACGGTAAGGTCCATCTTCCCGGACGCGCGCTCCTTGGACTCCTTCAGGTCCATCACCAAACCTTCCAAAGCGGGATGGAGAAAGAGCTTGGCCCGTTGAATGGCCTCGTCCCCCTTGGTGGTGCCTTTGCGTACGGTTCGCAGGTCCATCCACGTGTCCCGCGCGCCGCTCGCGATCGAGGCCGTCAGCTGATCGGGGTAGTTGAGACTTTTCAGCGGGCTGTCACGATCATGGTTGACCTGCCTTCCGTTGAGGCTGCCCAAGGCAGCGCGCTCCCCTAGCAGTACCTCCATGCCTGTGACGGGCACGAACTGCTTGCGCATGTTCGCAGGCAGCTCCTTGAACAACCGAACCGTGGCTTCCGTGCTGCCCAGCATGTACAGGTCGGGGCTGTTCCTATCCACGATGTACGGCAGGTGGAAGAGCATGGCATCTGCGAACAGGACGCCGTTGCGCATTTTGGGCCGGATGGAGGTGGATGCTGTCAGGTATCCCGGCATGCGCAACTCGAACGTCACCTCAGTGCCATCGTCAGGCGAGTATGCATAGGCGAATGGTGTCACCCCGCGCTGATTCCCGTTCACGTAAACGGTGGCACCGCTGGGCATGGAGTCCAGTGTGAAAGTGCGCCCGCCCTTCCCCATCAGGGAGGCACAACCGGTCAAAGCGATGGCAGCAGCGAAAAGGGGGACGAGATGGGCCTTGATCATGACAGTTCACAAATAAAGGGAACAAACCCGATCACCACAGCAGCTATATTCGGGCCATGAGCCGTGTGATGGAGAAGCGCTGGGAATACCGGTCGGAGCCGGACCAGCAAGTGGTGGATGAGCTTACACATGACCGATGTCCTGAACCCCTGGCCCGTTTGTTGGCCACGCGCGGTATCGCCGGTCCGGAAGAGGCTGCGGCATTCTTTCGTCCTGACCTGACGCAGTTGCTGGACCCCTTCCTCATGAAGGACATGGACAGGGCGGTGGAACGTATCGAGCGGGCGCTCGGTGACCGCGAGCGCATCATGGTCTATGGGGATTATGATGTGGACGGTACCACGGCCGTTGCGCTGGTCCATTCCTTTCTTCAGCGGTTCACGGGAGAGCTCATCTTTCACATCCCCGACCGCTACAGCGAGGGGTATGGGATCTCTTTCGCGGGTGTGGAGCGGGCCTATCGCGAAGGTTGTACGCTGATCATTGCGCTTGACTGCGGTATCAAGGCACATGACAAGGTGGAACGGGCCGGTGAGCTGGGTATTGATGTGATCATCTGCGACCACCATCGCCCAGGCGATTCGCTGCCTTCGGCGTTGGCCGTCCTTGATCCCAAACGCAACGATTGCCCCTATCCGTTCAAGGAGTTGAGCGGCTGCGGCATCGGCTTCAAACTCGTCCAAGCCCTGGCTCAACGCAATGGCATTCCGTTGGACGACCTGCTTCCGCTGCTGGACCTGGTGGCCGTGAGCACCGCCTGTGACATTGTGCCCGTGTCCGGTGAGAACCGTGTACTTGCCCATGCAGGCCTGAAGCGATTGAACCACCAGCCCCGCCCCGGCTTCCAAGCCATGCTGCAGATGGCCAATGTGAAACGGAGGCTCTGTGTGACCGACCTGGTCTTCGCCCTCGGCCCACGGATCAATGCGGCCGGTCGCATCGAGCATGGACAACAGGCTGTGGAACTGTTGATGGCGCGTGATCTGTCGGAGGCTGAGCAGATCGCCCTGCGGGTGGACGGGCATAATGTGCAGCGACAGGAACTGGACAAGGATATCACACGCGAGGCTCTGGGCATGCTGGCTTCGGAACCCCGATCTCAGGATGCCTGGAGCACGGTGCTCTTCAAGCCCACGTGGCACAAAGGCGTGATCGGCATTGTCGCCTCGCGGCTCATCGAGCAGTACTACCGCCCCACCATCGTGCTCACCGAAAGCAATGGCAAGGTGGTGGGTTCGGCGCGCAGTGTGCGCGGCTTTGATGTGTACGAAGCCATCAACGCATGCAGCGATCTGCTCGAGCAGTTCGGCGGGCATATGTATGCCGCCGGCCTGACCATGCGACCAGAGCAGGTCGAGCCGTTCAGCGTGCGATTCGAGGAGGTGGTGCGCGCCACCCTGCCAGCCCACTGTCGCGTTCCGGTCGAGGAGGTGGACCTTGAGGTGGAACTTGACCTGTTCGATGCGCGCTTCGTGAACGTGCTTCGCCATATGGCTCCCTATGGCCCCTCCAACATGAGGCCGACCTTCGTTACGCGCGCCTTGGTGGACACCGGTTCGGCGCGTGTCGTGGGCAATGATCACCTGAAACTCACCGTGCGCCCTGCCAATGGACCCGGGCCACGCTTCGATGCAATTGCGTTCAAGCAGGCACATCACTTGGATCTGGTGAGGAGCGGTGCTCCCTTCAGCGCTTTGTTCACCCTGGAGGAGAACGAATGGCAGGGTCGCAGCAGCCTTCAGTTGAACATCAAGGATATCAAGCCCGGGACCGATGTGATGGTACACCGTGCGTTTGCGGAACCGGCATTGGATACCAGGACGCACACCCCTGCGGAGCATGATCGAGCCTTACAGTGATGAGCATTTCATGCGGCAGGCACTGCGCGAGGCCGAGCAGGCGTTCAAGGCCGATGAGGTGCCGGTGGGGGCGGTGGTGGTGTGTGCCGATCGGATCATCGGCAGGGGACACAACCTGACCGAACGCCTGAACGATGTGACCGCGCACGCGGAGATGCAGGCCATTACGGCCGCAGCCGCACATTTGGGAGGCAAGTACCTGCAGGATTGCACGCTGTATGTGACATTGGAGCCATGCGTGATGTGTGCCGGTGCGCTCCATTGGGCACAGGTCGGCAAGATCGTGTTCGGTGCGTTCGATGAAAAGGCCGGTTACCGTCGCCTGGGTGGTCGTGCTCTCCATCCCAAGACCGTGGTCATCGGTGGTGTTCTGGAAGCGGAGTGTGCCGACCTGCTCAAGGCGTTCTTCCGTCGCAAGCGATCCCTCTGACCGCTTACTGTGCATGGGTGTGTCCCGCACAGCGACAAGAACGGTGCGGGCGACAAGGGCGGCGATCAGGTCCGACCGTTACAGGATAAGGCGCAGTGCGCAGCACCTGCATGCCAATGCATGCCGGATCCTTGCAGACACGTCCTTTCGATCGCTCACGGCAACTGCTCGGGTCGCGTGTTGGTCGGGGTGCTCCCACCGATGTTCAGGAGTACGGGATCGCGGTCGTTGGCACTTCCAGTGTAGCGAACGATCCCATCCATGTTCACATCTGCCGGATAATAGCCAGGCGAGGTGGTGTTGGTCGGAACACTGCCACCCACCTGCTGCAGGATGGGGTCCCTGTCATTATTCCCGCCCACATAGCGAAGCGTGCCGTCCCGCAGTACATCGCCCACCCACAGCATGCGACGCCCATTGGCCTGCTTCATCGCGTTCGTTCCGAAGAGGGGGGTGGACGTCGATGTGAGATCGAGGGCTGCCGTTGTTGATCCCAAGGCCACGGGTGTTGTGCACAGTGCTCCCAGGTGGTTCCGGTGGCGTGCAGCCACCAAGTAATCCCCAGCGGGAACACTGAAGATCAGCGGTGAAAGGCCATCCTTGTCAACGACATCGCCATCCCGTTGGAGCAATCCGGCCCGCACTGCGATGGTAGAGCTTGGATCGGCCACCGAACGCAGCTCAACAAGGACCCAGTCCACAATGGCATTGTCACCAGTGGTCGCGAATACGGCTGCATCGGCCGACTCACCTCCGCCGGAAGCCATGTTGTACCCCAGTGCGCTGTACGGTTCCGTGGAAGGCACCAGTCCCTGGCTCCGGAGATCGTCACGCATACGGTCGCTGCTTGTTTCGTACGGCCCTTCCAGGAGCAGGGACAGCGCCAGTGATACCCCACCGCTCTCCACCACCATATTGTCCAGATAAAGGTTGTTGCCGTAACCATTGATGCCCGTGAAGCGCACCATGACCGAGCCGCCGTCATAGGCGCTCAGATCGATGTCGTTCAGGCGCCATTGCGAACAGTTCGTGGGGCTCCACGAGGAGGTGGAGGCGGGTGCCGTGGCCAGCACCGAGCCGTTTTGCTGGAATACGGTGGTCCAGGTCGCACCGCAATTGCCGCTCACCTCCACCCGCATGCCGTCCTCATACCCGGGGCCGTAGATCACATAGGCATGATGGAATTTCAAGCGTGTGCCGGCCGAGGCGCTGAGGTCCACGACCGGAGAGGTCAGACGGTCCTCCTGACCGGAGCTCTGGTAAGCGTAATAGTTGATGGACCAGGCACGGCTGCTGGCACACAGCGCCCCGTTGGTCAGCACGGTGGTGCTCCAGGTGGTTCCGTTGTCCGGGTTCTGGAGTGACCAGCCGGTGGGTGTGGTGCTGCCACCTTCGACATTCTGGGTGTAGGTGGCGGGGAACACGGTTGCAGCGGTCGGGCTCACCGAACGCGTTTGCTGATCGTTGGAGGTGAGCTGGTCACCTGACAAGGCCGTGCTTATTGTGAAATTGAAGGGCCCGGGGCCCGTGAGCGTGGCGGACTGGCTGAAGGTGAACGTTGCCAGACCGCCCGCACCGATCGTGCCGGTGAAGGTCTCTGTAACGGGTGCACCGCCGTTCACCGTGTAGGTCACAGGGAAGCCGCTCTGGGGTTGTGAGCCGGCGTTACGGATCTCCACCACCACAGGTACGGGCTGATCCGGGCAGGTGAACAGGTCCGTCGGTGGGGAGATGATGGAGAACACGCCCACATTGTTGGGCACCGGAGTGTCGAAGGCCTCTGTTTGGTCGGTGCGGCTGGTGGTCGAACCCTGGTTGGCACTGGCGCCCAGACCCCGGCGGGCGAAAGCGGCCCAGATGTATGGCTGGTTCACCCCGCCATTATTGATCTGGTCGGCCAGCAAGATCGCATCGCGGCCATCCACGAAGCCGGGGTTGCAGGGGGTCAGCTTCAGGCCATCGATCACCAACTGCATGGCGATGTTGTTGCCTCCTGTTCCATTGTAGATGTCCGGATCAAAGCCATATACGCCGATCAGCTCCCAGGTCATCTCCCACAGCATGGTGCACCAAACAAAACCGACACCGTGGGGTGCGGGTAGGGCCGTGTTGTTCGTGCTGGCATAGGTGTAGTTGTTCACACCGAAGTTCGTGCTGTAGGGTGCCGGCCGTATGCCAGCGCTGGTGGTGGGTTGCCCCAGTGCGTAGGTGCCGATGCCACGCCCCATGGGGCCGGTATCCCCCGTCCTCATGGTCATCACCAGGCTGAAGAAATCGCTCCAGCCCTCGCCCATCTGCTCGTTGTTGCCCAGGCAGCTTGTGTTGGACGGACCGCCCACCAGCCGGTTGCTGATGCCGTGACCATACTCGTGGGCGATGATGCCGTTGTCCAGGTCGCTCGTGCGGTCGGGGTTGGGTTGGGTCCACACATACATCTGCATGCGGGGATTGCTCCCGTCCGGTGGTGTGCCGAAGTTGGCGTTGTTCGTGCCACTGCCATCCAGTGCATCGGCGAACACGAAATCATTGCCCGCCCCGCCACGTCCGTAGTTGTTCTGCTGGAAGTTGCCGGACACTTCATCGAAACCGTACTGGTACCAGACATCGTGCATCAGGTTGTTCCAGTAGAACAGGTTGGTGATGGCCGCGCTCTGGTAGTTGGAGGGTGTCTGGGTCAGGTTGATGGGGAAGTCGAAGTCGAGGTTCGCGCCGCCATCCGGGCTGAAACCACCGGTGTTGTTGGCATCGGTGTCCTCCTGGGCCTGTACGTTGTTCCCTTTTGTGATGGTGTGTTCCGCACCAGCGGCTCCATTGGTGTCGTGCCAACCGAAAGGCGAGGCGATGCCACCATCGAGCCAGGGTGCGTTCTCCAAGGTGCGTACACCATGGCTGGGGCTTTCCAGGGGCCAGGCATAGACGTTGTAATCGTTGGGTGCTGCAGGGGCTGCTGGTGCGGATGGCGCTGCTTTAGGGGCGGGCTCGGCATGGTCGTGGTCATGGGTGAAGGCACATTGGCTCACCCAATCGTTCCGTTCCAGCTCCAAGCCTGTTTCTGCATCGATGCGCACGTTCCACCAGTGGCTGCCATCCGGGGTGTAGTGGTTCACGTTCCAAGCCAGTCGGAGCAGGTCGCCCTGCGGAACGAAGTAGAGCTGTACGGTCAGCTCCGTACCACCGGTGGCCGCGCCATCATACCTCAACCGGCGTCCGGCATCTTCCACCGCGATCAGGGCAGGTGTTGGGGTTCCAGGTAGCGTGCGCGCCAGCACCGTGGCCAGGGCCTGATCGGCCGTGATCTTCGGGTCGGTGGCATTGGTCCGCTTGGCCAGGTGGCGCCAGCTGCCGTTGTTCATGCGCAGTACCTCGCCCCCTGCCGCCCGGTGGATGGCCAGGTCGCCGTTCCAGATCTCGATGCCCTGCCAGCGCTGGCGCATGTAGAGGTGGCGGACCCCGTTGTGGGCGGTGGTGTACTCGTCCTTCACCACCAGATCGGACAGGTCCTGTTCCAGGTATCCCGCACGGGTCAGCGTGGCGCGGACATCGGCGGGGAGGTCCGCCTTCCGGTCCTGGGCGCTGGTAAGGCTTGGCAGAAGGGCAAGAAAGAATCCGGGAAGAAGGGTGCGGAGGAGCATGGAGCGGGGCTGAGTGCAGGCAAAGTACCCCTTGAACAACGTACGAGGCAAGTTGGTGCGGGCGCATGGTAGGGATCCCACCGGATGTCTCGCGATGTGTTCGTGGTCGGGACGGGTGGGTGGCAGGGCTACTTTTGTGCCCGCTCCGGTCGCTGTTGACCGGGCATGACCGAACCCGTTAGAACCATGTATCCAGCAGAGCTCGTAGCCCCGATGAAGACCGACCTCACCACGGCCGGCTTCCAGGAACTCCATACCCCCGATCAAGTGGACAAGGCCCTCACCCAGCCCGGTACCGTATTGTGCGTGGTGAACAGTGTGTGCGGCTGTGCGGCCGGTGCTGCACGCCCCGGCGTGAAGCTGAGCCTCAAGGGCGGCAAGCGTCCCGACCACCTGGTGACGGTCTTTGCCGGGGTGGACACCGATGCGGTGATCCAGGCCCGCAAGCATTTCCTGCCTTACCCACCAAGCAGCCCGAGCATGGCCCTCTTCAAGGACGGCAAGCTGGTGCACTTCCTGGAGCGCCATCACATCGAGGGACGCTCGGCCGAGATGATCGCCGACAACCTGCTGATGGCCTACGACGAGTTCTGCTGAACGGATCGACCTGGTAAGAAAGAAACCCCGCCGATCATGTGGCGGGGTTTCATTTTGGGGTCATGTGTAACGGACGAAGAGACCCGTCCGGTGGTGCGGGAAGCACTACCAGCCCTTCACCCACTTCACGGCCTGCTGGCCGCCATCGGCCCATTGTATGCGCAGCACGTAGGTGGCCGTAGCGAGGTCAGCGATGGGCAGTTCGGTGGTGCGGGCGGTCTCGCGCAGGGTGCGGCCCATGGCATCCAGGAGCTGCAGCCGCGCAGGAGGCACATCGGAGCGCACGATCAGCATGGCGGCATCGGACGTCAGATGCAGTTCGGGTCCCGTGCGGGTGTCGATGCCGGTGCCGGTGTTGGACCGCACACGTACCAGGTTGGCATGCGGGGCACCATCGAAGGTGGCGAACGAGCCGCCCACGATCAGGTCGCCATCCGGTAGCTGTGCAATGGCAAGGACCTCCGACAAATTGAGCAGGTCCGTAGTAGCTGGCCCCGCACCCGGGTCGAAGGTGGGGTCCAAGGCACCCGTGGGCAGGATCCGCGCGAGGCGTTGTATCGGCGTGTCCACGATGCGGTTGAACCAGCCGCCGATCAGCAGACGGCCATCGGGTCGTACCGCTGCACAGGTGATGGGGATCGGGCCGGCGATGACCGGGCCTTGCGTGGGGCCGGTGCCGGGATCGAACGTGGTGTCCAGGCTGCCGTCCGCGTTCAATCGTGCCATGCGCGACCGGAACACTTCGTCGTAGTAGGTGAAATCCCCGACGATATAGGCCTTGCCATCCGGTGCGGACGCCACCTTGTCCAGCCGCACATGGTAGCCCCCATAGGCCCCGGAACCGGTATTGAAACCAGGGTCCACGGTACCATCGGCAAGGAACTGGATGATGTTGCGGTGCGTGTCCCCGTTGAAGGTGCCGAAACTGCCCACAGCGAGCAGGCTTCCATCGGGGCGTACCATGAGGTCGTGTACGGCCGACCCGGAAGAGCCAGGTTGTGCCCCGAAGCCGCCCACCGGTTGAAAGGCGGTGTCCACGGTGCCGGATGCGTTCAGTCGTACGATGTTGCTGGCGGATGTGCCATCATATTCCGAGAAGCCGCCTCCGACCCAGATCTGCCCATCGGTCGTAACAGCCAATGCACGTACCCCGTGACTTGGTCCGGTACCAGTGGTGAAGGTGTCGTCCAAAGTGCCATCACCGTTCAGCCGGGCCAGATGGCTCACGGCGGTGCCGTCGTAGTCCGTGAAGGTCCCACCCACCAACACCTTGCCATCGGCGGTGAGCGCAAGCGCGGACACCATGCCGTATTGGCCAGTGAAACCGGCTCCCGTATCGAAGCCCTCGTCCAGGCCGCCATCGGCGTGCAGGCGTGCCACCATGCCTCGCCCGGTACCGTTCACTTCGGTGAACTTACCGCCGATGAGCAGTTTGCCGTCGGGTTGTCGCACGATGCAGTGTACCGTGCCATTGGTGCTTGCGGTGAAGGACGGGTCCACCGCTCCATCCTGCGCCCACGTGCCGATGGGTCTGACAAGTAGCGTGATGGAGGCGGCAAGGAGCGTGCGGCGAAGGAGGAAGGATGTTCTCATGGTTCAGGTGCAAGGTTCATGGGGCTGGCGGCATATGTCATGTTCGCATCTGCTCATCGGGAAGGATGGGCGGATGTGAACGACTGGTGCGGGTCCATGCTTGAAGCATCCGTATGCCCGGCAAATTTCAAGAAAAGGGCCATCCCTTGCGGGACGGCCCTTCGCTCTTCCATTACCGTGTGGCCTACACCACACCCTGGTCCAACATAGCGTCGGCCACCTTCACGAAGCCGGCCACGTTGGCGCCTTTCACGTAGTTCACACTCTTGCCTTCGGTACCGTACTTCACACAGGCAGCGTGGATGTCCTTCATGATGGCGTGCAGGCGGGCATCCACCTCTTCGCGGGTCCAGCTGAGGCGCAGGCTGTTCTGGCTCATCTCCAGACCGCTGGTGGCCACACCACCGGCGTTGCTGGCCTTGCCGGGGGCGAACAGCACGCCGGCCTTGTGGAACACCTCGATGGCCTCGGGCGTGCTGGGCATGTTGGCACCTTCGGCCACGTACTTCACACCCTTCTTCACCAGGTCCTTGGCGTTCTTGTCGTTCAGTTCGTTCTGCGTGGCGCAGGGGAGGGCCACATCGCACTTCGCCACCACATCCCACACCCGGGTGCCCTTCTTGAAGGTCACACCCTTGAACTTCTGGGCGTACTCCTCGATACGGCCGCGCTTCACGTTCTTCAGCTCCATAAGGAAGGCGAGCTTCTCCGGCGTGATGCCTGCGGGATCGTAGATGCTGCCATCGCTGTCGCTGGCGGTGACCACTTTGGCACCGAGCTGGGTGGCCTTCTCAATGGCGTACTGGGCCACGTTGCCACTGCCGCTCACGGCCACGGTCTTGCCCTTGAAGCTGGTCTTGTTGCGCTTCATCATCTCCTCAGCGAAGTACACGCAGCCATAGCCGGTGGCCTCGGGGCGGATCAGCGAACCGCCCCAAGTGCGGCCCTTGCCGGTGAACACACCGGTGAACTCGTTGCGCAGGCGCTTGTCCTGGCCGAACATGAAGCCGATCTCACGACCACCCACACCGATGTCGCCCGCAGGCACGTCGGTGAACTGGCCCACGTGACGCCACAGCTCGGTCATGAAGCTCTGGCAGAAGCGCATCACTTCATGGTCGCTCTTGCCCTTGGGGTCGAAATCGCTGCCACCCTTGCCGCCGCCCATGGGCAGGGTGGTGAGGCTGTTCTTGAAGGTCTGCTCGAAACCCAGGAACTTCAGCACGCTCAGGTTCACCGTGGGGTGGAAGCGCAGACCGCCCTTGTAGGGGCCGATGGCGCTGTTGAACTCCACGCGGTAGCCGCGGTTCACCTGGATGTTGCCCTTGTCGTCCATCCATGGCACACGGAAGGTGATGATGCGCTCAGGTTCCACCATGCGTTCCAGCAGCATTTTGCCTTGGTACTTGGGGGTCTCCTCAATGAAGGGGATGATCGCTTCGGCCACTTCGTGCACGGCCTGAAGGAACTCGGGCTCGTTGGGGTTCTTGGCCTTCACGTAGCTCATGAACGCGTCCACCTGCTGTTGCACGTTGGAAGCGCCTTTCTTGGCGGTAGCCATGGATGGGTGTTTGGGAATTTGGCGCGAAGGTAGGACGGGACCGTGACCCGAAAGAGGATGCTCTTCAGGAAGAAGTGGGCGCGCAGCGGCTAGTTCAGGGCATACACCTTCCCTGGCAGGCTCCGAACCACACCGTTGAACTCCAAGTTCAGCAGAAGGCCCGCCGCTTTTCCTTGCGGCACACGGCTTTCAACGCACAGGGTGTCGATGTCCGCCTTCCCTTTTATCCGGAGCACGTCCACCAGCGCTTGTTCCTCCGCTTGAAGTTCGGTGAACAGTGCCGCTTGTACCGGAGCCTTGCGCTTGGCCGTGGGAGCCCACTCCATGAAGGTGATCACATCGGTGGCCGAGGTCACCAGCATGGCCTTGTTCTGTTGGATGAGCTTGTTGCACCCTTCGCTCCTGGGGTCTGTGGGCCGTCCCGGATAGGCAAAGACCTCCCGATCGTAGCTGTTGGCGATGTCGGCCGTGATGAGCGAACCGCCCTTGGGTCCGCTCTCCACCACCACGGTGCAATCGGCCAGGCCGGCAATGATCCGGTTGCGGGCCGGGAAATTGCCGGGCGCAAAGGAGCTTCCGCTCGGCAACTCGCTCACCAGAGCGCCTTGTTCCAACATTTCCCTGGCCGTGGCGGCATGTTCGCCGGGGTACAATTTGTCCAAGCCATGTGCCACGCAAGCGATGGTGGGCAGGCCCTGCTTCAGCGCCGTTCGGTGCGCCACGATGTCCACCCCGTAGGCCAACCCGCTCACAATGGTCGCCCCGGTGGACTTCAGGCCTTCCACCAGGTCCACACAGAGCCGTCTGCCCTCGTCGGAGGGGCTGCGGGTGCCCACAATGCTCACCATGTGTGGGGCATCGAGCTCGGCGTTGCCCTTGGCGAACAGGAGCACGGGTGCGTCCTCGGCCTGCTTCAGTCGATGGGGGAAATCCGCATCAAGGTAAAAGTGCATTCGCAGCCCGTGCTTCCTAACATAGGCAAGCTCCTTCTCGGCGGTGGCCAGCACCTTTTTGTCGGTAATGCTGGTGATGAGCTTGGGGCCGATGCCGGGTACCTTCTCCAGCGTATTTTTCAGCTTGCGGTCCGTGAAGATGGGCTCGACACCTCCGCAGTAGGCCACGAGGTTGCGGGCGTTCACTGGTCCGATGCCTTTTAGCATGGACAGTGCGATGCGGTATATCCACTGCTGGTCCTCCACCCGATGCGCGTATGGCCCTTTCCCTACATTTACCCGCATCACCAAAGGGCTCCAACGACATGCCCGGCGGGGATCCCCACAAATGTAAACGCCCCATGAAAAGGTCGGTCGCCGCACTGTTGGCCCTGGCGCTCGCGCATCTTACATCCGCGCAGAACACCCTGCTGAAAGGGGTGGTGCGCGACAGTTTGAGCGGCGAACCGCTGATCGGGGTGAACGTCACCCATGCCCCGGGCAAGGGAGCGGCCACCGATGTGAACGGTTCCTATGGCCTCCAGCTCCCTGCTGGGTCGTATACCATCACGTTCTCCTTCGTGGGCTACACCACGGTCACCCGCACCATCACCCTGCCCGAAGCGAATTCCCTGACCCTGGACGTGCGCATGAGCCCATCAGCGAAGCAGCTGGACATGGTGGTGGTGAGCGCCGGCCGTTTCGAGCAACGGGTGGGTGAGGTTACTCAGAGTCTCAGTGTGCTTCGCCCCGACCTGATACGGAACAAGAACTCCTTCGCACTGAACGAAGCATTGGACCAGGTCCCGGGGGTGGTGGTGGTGGACGAGGATCCGCAGATACGTGCGGGAAGTGGTTTCAGTTATGGAGCCGGTAGTCGGGTCCAGGTGCTCGTGGACGACATTCCCATCCTTAGTGGCGATATCGGTCGCCCCAATTGGACCTTTCTGCCCTTGGAGAACATCGAACAGGTCGAGGTGATCAAAGGTGCGTCGTCCGTCCTTTATGGCAGTGCCGCTCTCAGCGGGGTCATCAACCTGCGCACGGCCTATCCGCGGAGTACGCCGCGGACGCAGGTGTCCACCTTTGCCGGCACCTATGACTCGCCCGGTCACGCCCCGGCGCGCTGGTGGGGGGACAATGCCCCGGTCTTCGGCGGCGCGAACTTTTCGCACGCTCGGCAGGTCGGCAAGCTCGATCTGGTGCTCGGCGGTGCCCTCTTTGCCGACGCCGGTCACGTCGGTCCCGATCCGCAGGACCCTGACAGCCTAGCGGCTGACCCTTTCAGTCTCACGCCAGGTGGTTATGAGCGGAGGGCGCGCTTCAATTTCGGCACGCGCTGGCGCAACAGCAAGGTCAAGGGGCTGAGCTACGGATTGAACGGTAATGCCATGGAGAGCCGCAGTTCCAGCGTGTTCATTTGGAGCGATACGGACCGCGGTCTCTATCGACCTGAGCCCGGGACCGTCACCACCACGCGGGGCATGCAGTATTACCTGGACCCCTTTGTGGCATATGCCGGGAGGAAGGGCACCCGGCACAGCCTGCGCGGTCGGTATCATCGCCAGGAGTTCGACAATAACAACGACCAGAGCAACAGCAATGACGTGATCCATGGTGAATACCAGGTCCAGCGCAGGCTGGAGCTCTTTGGAGAGACCGTGGTCACCGCTGGGGTGCTCTTTCGCCAGGTGAACAGCGAGGCCCTGCTCTATAGGGGGGATGCGGACGGCGATGGGTCCAACACGGCCGACAATGCTGCCGCCTACCTTCAGGTCGACAAGAAGCTGTTCAACAAGCTCTCGCTCTCAGGTGGACTCCGTTACGAGCAGTTCAAGGTGAACACGGACGAGGTCTCCCGACCCGTGTTCCGGGCGGGTGCCACCTATCAGTTGCACAAGGCCACATTCCTGCGGGCCAGCTATGGTCAGGGGTTCCGCTTCCCCACCATCGGTGAACGTTTCATCAACACCAGCGTGGGCAAGCTCGTCATCTACCCCAATGCGGACCTTCGCCCCGAGCAGAGCTGGAACGTGGAGGCTGGTGTGAAGCAAGGCTTCAAGGTCGGTAATTTCATGGGCTATTTCGACGTCGTTGCCTTTCAACAGGAGTTCCAGGACTATGTGGAATTCACCTTCGGGCAGTGGGCGCCTTTGCGCATTGAAGTCGTGAACGGCCAGTTGGTGCTTGATCCCGGCCTGGGCTTCAAGAGCGTGAATACCGGAGGAGCGCGTGTGACCGGTCTCGAGCTCGAACTGACCGGCAGGGGGCATCTGGGCCCGGTGGAGGTCACCGTGCTCATGGGGTACACCCACACCAAGCCGGTGTCCACCACCCCGGATCAGGTCTATGCGCTTCCCGTGAACGAGGCTTCCATACCGTACAGCTACAATACCACCAGCTACGACACCACCGACCGGATCCTCAAGTTCCGTGTGGAGGACTTGTTCAGGTCGGATGTTCAATGCACCTGGCGCAGGCTGCTCCTTGGCATCAGCACGCGGTACAACAGCCATGTCCGTAATATCGATCGGATCTTCGTTGACCTGGATGAGGCGGAGAGCGATGTGCTTGCCCTGCGGACCGGGGTGGGTGAGTGGATGCGCACCCACACCACCGGTGACTGGATCGTGGACGCCCGTGTCGGCGTGCAGATGAGCGAGCAGGTGCGTGTAACGTTGATCGTCAACAACCTTGGCAATGAGGTCTACGCATTGCGCCCCCTGGCGATCGAGGCACCTCGCAGCATGCAGGTGCAGTTGAGCATGACCCTATGAAAGGTTGGTCCATGGAGGGAAGGCTGACGAGCGCATCCGTGCTGTTCGCGGTCATTTGCATGGCTGTCCTTGTGGGGTTGCATCCGCCCTCCAATGTGTTCAGCTGGGATGTCTTCGGCTACTACCTGTACCTGCCCGCCACCTTCATTCACCACGACCCGGCGATCCACGACATCAGTTGGGTGGAGGATGCGCGGCTGATGTACGATGCGTCGACCACCTTGTATCAGGCACAGGAGCAGCCGGATGGTGGCTGGGTCTTGAAGTATCCGGTGGGCCTGGCCCTGCTGTGGTCCCCCTTCTTCATGGTCGGGCATTTGGTGGCTTGGATGACCGGCCAGTCCATGGATGGATTCTCGGCCCCCTACCAATGGTCCATCATTGCCGCCTCCCTTGGCTTCGTTGCCATCGGTCTGCATGTGCTGGGCAGGTTCCTGCTGATGTATTTCCCGGACAAGGTCAGTGCCTTGGGGGTCCTATTGATCGGCTTCGGGACCAACTACCTCCACCAGGCTGTCTGGTCCGTGGGTATGCCGCATGTCCCGCTCTTCGCGCTGCAGGCGCTGCTCCTGCTTCTCACCGTTCGCTGGTACCGCCATGGCCGCACCAGTGACGCCCTATTGCTGGCGTTCACCTACGGACTGCTCTGTCTCGTGCGCCCTTCCGAGGTCGTGTTCATCCTGATCCCGCTGTTCTATGGAGTGGTCGGCATCCCATCGCTCAAGGCCCGGTTCGCTTGGTGGCGTGCACGAAAGATCCAATTGTTCATGATGTTCACATTGCTGGCGGCACTGGCATCGGTCCAGTTCGTGTATTGGAAGGTGCTGACCGGCAAGTTCCTGTATATGAGCTATAACAATCCGGGAGAAGGGTTCGAATTCCTCCGTCCGTTCGTGTTGGAGCTGCTGCTCAGCTATCGGAAGGGCTGGCTGCTGTACACTCCGCTCATGGCCCTCGCCATTGGCGGTATCTGGTTGCTTTGGAGGGACCGCTCACCGTGGTGGCCTGCTATCAGCGCCTTCTTCCTGGTCAATCTGTATGTGGTGTCGAGTTGGAGTTGCTGGTGGTATGCTGACAGCTTTGGGCAGCGTGCGCTCGTGCAGAGCTATGCAGTGATGGCCGTGCCGCTCCTTTACCTGCTGCGAAGAGGGTGGGACATGCGGTCGGCAGGGAGAGCGCTCTTGAGCGCGACGGTCCCGGCCATCGTCCTGCTGAACCTGTTCCAGACCTACCAGGCCGTGAACGGCATCATTCATACTTCCCGCATGACAAAGGCCGCATATCTGGCCACCTTTGGCAAGATCGCTCCTCCTGATGGCCTGGGTGACCTTTTCCTGCCTGAACGCCTTCCTCATCTTTCAATGCAACCTCCGGTCCTGGCTGGCCATCGACCTGCTGCCTTGGTGGACGTGATGGGTGCGGCGGAGCTGGCATGGTCGGTTGAAGAGGTGGCCGGAAAGAGGCCTTTCTACCTGCAGATAGGCGGTGGCGCTCCAGCCCGGCTTGCGATGGAGCTTCGCCATGATGGATATCCCTATGGCATGTTGTCGCAGGCATTCCGCTCAGAGGATGCTGATCGTTGGTACACCGCTCCGGAGGTCAGGCGTCCGACCGATACGTTGAGGGTAAGCATCAGTGAAGTTCCGTCCGATCATTCGACGTCGATCGTTATCTGGCTGGCGAACGGATCGGAGTGATGGGTCTGCCGATACCTTCGCAGCCCGACCACAAAGCCATGTCCGTCAACCGCATCCTCGGGGTGATCCCCGCTCGTTACGCGAGCACGCGACTTCCCGGCAAGCCCCTGGCAGATATCGCCGGCCGGAGCATGGTGATGCGCGTGGTCGACAGAGCGCGGGAGAGCCGCTCGCTCGCTGACGTGGTGGTGGCCACCGATGACCCCCGTGTTCTCGCGCACGTGGAGGAACATGGGGGGCGGGCGGTGATGACGGCAGCCGACCATCCCAGCGGAACTGACCGATGCGCAGAGGCGTTGCGCATCCAAGGTGTCGATACCTATGACGCAGTGGTGAACATTCAGGGGGACGAGCCCTTCATTGCACCCGAGCAGATCGACGAACTATGTCGAACGCTGGAGCAGGCGCCTGGCGGGATCGCAACGCTCGCCCAAGTGGTGCGTGATGATGGTGATCTGGACGACCCGGGCGAAGTGCTGTTGACAACCACGGTCGATATGGACGCCTTGTATTTCAGCAGGGCCGCGATCCCCTTTTTGCGCCAACCGGGGAGCGGCCCCCGCCACGCACGCTTCCGCTTCCTGAAGCATGTGGGCCTTTATGCCTTCCGTGCACCGGTCCTCCTGGACCTCGTACGACTGAAGCCGTCGCCTTTGGAGCTGGCGGAATCCCTTGAACAACTCCGATGGCTGGAGCATGGCCATCGTGTACGTGTCGGCCTGACCGAACATCCGTCGTTCTGTGTGGATACGCCGACCGACCTGGAGGAAGCGCGTCGTAGGGCCGCCATGATGTAATTTGGCCGCGATGTTCCTCGAACGTGAGCTGGCTGAATTGTTGCACCTGCATGATTGCGTGATCGTGCCGGAATGGGGTGGGTTCCTCACCCACTACCGCCCGGCGCGCCTTGATGAAGCCCGCCAGTTGATCCACCCGCCGACCAAGGAGCTAGGGTTCAACCGCCATCTGGTGCGGAACGATGGTCTGCTTGCCGATCATGTCGCCCGCAAGTCAGGCAGTGACTTCGAGGGTGCTTGCGGGGTCATCGCATCCTTGGTCACCACCTGGCAAGAGCGCTTGGAGCGCGACGGCCGCTTAGAGTTGCCCCATATGGGCATCTTTTTCCGCGATGCCGAAGGGAATCTTCAGTTCGACCCGGACCGGCGGAGCAATTATCTGCGGGATGCGTACGGATTGCGACCCCTGCGGGCCCGCGCGGTCGAGCAGAAGCCGCTGTTGACGGAAGTGCCGGTGCTGCCCCTCAACCCAGCGGTTGTCGAGCCCGAGGCACCCTCCCGGACAACGCCGGCCTTGCGCTGGGTCGCCGCCGCCGCCGCCCTGCTGCTGCTGGGCTCCGCCACCTACTGGGCGCTTGATCAGGGACCTCTGGGAGGTACCCGATGGAGCGATCTGGACCCGTTCAGGAGCGGGCCTGCGCGTTATCAGGGGCCGTCGGTCGAAGTCCCATCCCCAGTGCGCTCGGCATCCGTGTTCAACCTGCCGGAAGGGAACGCCGTGATCACTGTGCCCCTTGTACCGGAGGATGGCGTCGATATGATCGTTGATCTCCGTCCATCGAATGAGTTGGCGGTCGCCGATACCACAGCGGTCGCCCTGCCGGGCCCCACTTCAACACCATCCCGCACACAGGGCCGCTTTCATGTGATCGGGGGATGCTTTGCGCAGCCCGAGAACGCGGACCGCAAGCTGGCCGAGCTTCAAGCCAAGGGATATCCCGCCATCCGGCTCGCGAAGCGCGGTGATCTCTATCCAGTTGCTTTCGGCAGCTACACCGACCGCAGTGATGCGTTGCAGGCGTTGGCCAGCGTCCGCTCGAACGGCGAGGGTGCGGCCTGGTTGTTGGTCCGCTGATCCTGGCCCGCACGTGTGAGCCGTACCTTTCACCCACCATGGGAACTGCCCAACGTGTATTGAACCTCCCCTCCTGTACGCTGACCTTTCTGGAGGGGGACGTGGTGCACACCCATTTCAAGGATGGCCGCATCGTGCAGGTCCCGGACGTGCAGGCCATGCTCGATGCAACGGCTGAAGGCCGCAACGGACGCAAGGTCCTGCTGATGGTCTCCGTTGGTGAGGGTACCAGCATGAGCAACGAGGCGCGCATCTTCGCTTCCGGGCCGGTATCGGACCGATACATTGCAGCGGATGCGATCATCGTCCGGGACTTCGGTCATCAGCTTGCCGCCAATGTCTTTGTACGCCATCACAAGCCTGCCCGCCCCATTCAAATGTTCTCGGACCGTGACAGTGCGCTGGCCTGGCTGCTTCAACAACATCATCTCATCGACCTGGCATGACCGTTCGCTCTTCGTTCGTTGCAGTCCTCCTGTTCGGCCTGTTGATCCTGACCACCTCCGTCAATGCCCAGCTGGCCGATGGTCCTGAGGCGCGTACCATCCGTACCACCAAGGCGGAGGTCGTGGCGCTGGCGGTGTCTCCCAAGGGAGACCGCCTGCTGGTGGGCCTGAGCAAGGGCGCGGAGCTCTATGACCTGGAGAGCGGGAAGAAGCTGGTGACCTTCCCCTACAACGAGGACGGGGGGACGACCGCATACTACGTGGCCTTCAACGAGAACGGGGAGTACGTGGTGCTCATCGGCCATTCCGGCAAACGCGTGGTCTATGATGTGAAGACCGGCAAGCCCGAGCCTTCCCTCATCCAGCACCGCTGGGTGCCCGATCCCCGTGCCGTGAAGGCCATGGGACTGGACATGGGCAACTCCGCCTTCGACCGGTTCTACCAGCAATCTGCAGCCACGTATGGCGACTACACGGTGCGCACCGGTAAGCACGGCAGCATCGAGTTCGTGAAGGAGGACAAGGTCACGCGCAAGCTGGAGTATCCAGAGAGCAAGGACCAGCACCACCGCTCCCCCCTGCTGTTCTGGGAGGAGTGGTTCATCACCGGCACGGATGATGGCCGGGTGCTCTTCTACGCCTTGCGCTGAGCTCCGACCGCATCAAGCGCTTCCTGCACGTGGCGCTGCGCACCCAGCAGTCCGCTGTAGGCATGGCGCACCACGCCGCCTTGGTCGATGACGTAGGTGATCCGCTCGGAAAGCAGGCCCAGCACGCGGTCCACCTGATACGCCCGGTGGGCTATATCCTCCGTATCACACAGCAGCGTGAACGGTAATTGCCATTGGCTGGCGAAGGCCTGCTGCGCCTCCTGGCCATCGCGACTGATGCCCACCACGGTGGCGTTCGCCGCCCTCAGGTCCGCAAAGGCATCCCGGAACGCGCAGGCCTCTTTGGTGCATACCATGGAATTGGCCTTGGGAAAGAAGAAGAGCACGGCGGGCCCTTTCTGCCAGGCTTGCGAAAGCGTGAAGGGACGACCGAACTGGTCCAGGAGCGTGAGGTCGGGAGCAGGGGAACCGGTGCGTAGCATGAGGGCTGCAAAGTTGCGGATCGTTGGCCCTTGACACCGACCTTCCACCGCAGTGGCGGTGAGCGGTCGCCTACTTTCGCGGGGCCAACGAAGCCCATGAACAAGCCCTCCCGCCCCGTCAGCGACAGCTACGCGCAGACCACCCATGTGGTCCTACCCAACGACACGAACACGCTGGGCAACCTGTTCGGCGGGCGTTTGCTGCAATGGCTGGACATCAGCTGCGCGATCAGTGCGCACCGCCATTGCAAGCGCGTGGTGGTGACCGTGGCGGTGAACCACGTGGGCTTCGACAAACCGATCAAACTGGGTGATTTTGTCACCATCCACAGCCATGTGAGCCGCGCGTTCGGCAGCAGCATGGAGGTGTGGAGCGATGTGTACGTGGAGGACCAGGTGACCGGCGAGAAGATCAAGTGCAACAGCGCGATCTACACATTCGTTGCGGTGGACCAGGCCGGTCGACCGGTGACCGTGCCCGAGGCGGTGCCCACCAATGAGGAGGAACAGCACCGGTACGATGGTGCGTTGCGGAGGAGGCAGCTGAGGCTCATACTCAGCGGGAAGATGAAGCCGGAGGAAGCGACGGAGCTCAAGGCCCTGTTCGAGTAACTTTTTTAGAGGGCAGGGCGTCCTATGACGCATGATCACAAGGGGGGCGAGCCGACCCCCGTCCTTTCCATTGACCAACACCTCCCTCCAACAGATGAATCAGACCATTTCCTTTCTACTGGCCGCCCCCGCGCTTGCCCTTGTGGTGGCCTGCAACCAACCGGCCCCTGCGCCCGAAGCTGCCGAAGCGGCCCAGCCCACCGAGGCCGAACTGGTGAAGCGCGGCGAGTACCTCGTGCAGGTCATGGGCTGCCATGACTGTCACTCGCCGAAGCTCATGGGCCCCCAAGGTCCCTATCCCGATCCGGACCGGTTGCTCAGCGGTCATCCTGCCGGCACCCAACTGCCTCCGTTGCCCAAGGACGCCGCCGGCTGGGCCCTGATGTCCATGGATCTCACTGCCGCTGTCGGCCCTTGGGGTACCAGCTTCGCGGCCAACCTCACCAGTGATGAGAGCGGCATCGGCAACTGGACCGAAGAGCAGTTCAAGCGTGCGCTGACCCAAGGCCTCTACAAGGGGCTGGAAGGCTCGCGTCCGCTGCTTCCGCCCATGCCCTGGCAGAACCTCAAGGATATCAAGGACGAGGACGTGCACGCGATGTTCCTGTACCTGAAGAGCACGAAGCCGGTGGCCAATGTGGTGCCTGCACCCATTCCTCCGGCTGCCCCTCCGGCGGGCGCCTGACATCCGTACTCCACGGCTCATCAGCGAGCGGGCCATCGTCCAGGCGATCGGTCCGCTCGCTTTTTCAGGGCGCCTGCGATGTTGATCTGGATCAAGTGCCAGAGCCCGCCAGCGGCGGGAGTTGTGCGGCATGGAACCGTGCATACCCGTGGAAGCCGCCACTCTGACACCGGAGACCTACCACGCGATCGTGGACCAGCATGCCGATGCATTGTTCCGCTTCATCCTGCGGCAGGTGCGCGACCGCGATCTGGCGCGCGACCTGGTACAGGAGAGCTTCATGCGGTCGTGGTTGAAGGCCGATCGCGTGTGCGCGGACAAGGCCCGGAGCTACCTGTTCACCATCGCCGCTAATGCTGTGGCCAGCCAGATGCGGCGCAGACATGTGCCGGTGCGCCTGGAGGCCTGGCATGGACCGGTCGCTGCGGTGCGGCCACCCGAGCCCGACCTGCACAAGCACCTCGACGCGGGTCTCAAGCGTTTGCCGCCAAAGCAGGCCCACGTGATCACCTTGCGGGACATGCACGGGCTCAACTACGAGGAGATCGCCCGGGAAAGCGCACTGAACATGGCCCAGGTGAAGGCCTGCCTCCACCGGGCCCGGAAAGCCATGCGGACCTACCTGGTGCGGCCTTCGTTGCTGGCCTGAACTAGAGGCTTTCGTCCAAGCTGGATCCGTCGAACAGCTCTCCGGTCTCCGTGTCATGTGCACGAAGACCGAGCGCCCGAAGAATGGCAGCCACACAGATCGCGCTTTGCTCACCGCCATGCACATGGGCGACGATGTACCGCACGGTCTCCGCGCCATCCAGGTGCAGCTGCAGGCTGAGGTCCATGCCGGGCTGGCGTATGAACAGCCAGTCCCGGTCCTGCTGTTCAATGAAGGGCACGGCTTGCCGGATCGTGGCAATGATGTGTGTGCGTTCGCCGATGGGCCGCGGGCGATGATCGGCGGGAACGTCCTTCATGGAGGGTACGTCCGGTAGGTCCTGTATGTAGATGTCCCAGCTCATTGCGCTGCGAGTGCTGCGATGCGTTGCAGGTCCTGTCGTTCCATGCAGTGGAAGTGACCCTTGGGGCAGTGATCATGGCCGATCTTGCTGCAGGGCCTGCATGACAGGTCGTTCACCTCGCTGATGAACACCTGTTCAGGATGCCCGGGCTGATATGGCCCCATGCCGAAGGCCGGCACCGTACTGCCCCAGATGCTGATCACCCTGCGCTTGAACGCACAGGCGATGTGCATGGCGCCGCTGTCATGCGCGATCACCGCGCGGGCATCCCTGATCAAGGAGGCGCTGCCGAGCAGATCGTACCGCCCGGTGGCATCAAAGGCGCGGCCCCCCACGGCATCCGCGATGCTCCGGCCCACCACCCGGTCATCCGGCCCACCGATGATCACCAAGGGGCCGCGCAGCAACTGCGCCAGCTCCACCAACCTGCGTTCGGGCAGGCGCTTGGTTCCATGCGCCGCACCCACCGCCAGGACCACGTAGCCGCCTTGGTGTGCTTCGGGCAAGGAACTTCGTTGCACCGAGCGGTCCGGCGGAATGAACAACTCCAAGCCCCGGCCGTCGTTGCGCACGCCCAGCGGCGCAGCCGCTTCGAAGTAGCGGTCCACGATGTGCTCCTGGGGCAGCTTGTTGATCCCGAAGTTCACCAGCAGCCACTTCTCCACGTTGCGCTTCGGGAAACTGTGCGAAGGCACCCCCAGGGCCCGCTTCACACGGGCGGTGCGCAGGTTGTGGTGCAGGTCCACCACCTGGTCGAAGCGTTCCGCTCGCAGCTGTTCGATCAAGGCGCCGAGGTCTTCCCCAAGCTCATGAACACGGTGTACATGCGGATCGTAACGCAGCAGATCCGCGAACACGGACTTGGTGGCCACGTGCACCTCGGCCCCCGGCAGCTGCTCGTGCAATGCGCGCAGCACCGGACTGGTGAGCACGATATCGCCGATGGACGAGAAGCGCAGAACGAGGATCTTCATGGGCGCCCAAAGGTAACCGCACCGCTGCGCGCATGCGGCCGCGCTTCGCCACCTTTGCAGGCCCCCATGTTCGTCGATACCCACGCCCACCTCTACCATCCGCAGTTCGATGCAGACCGCACCGATATGCTGCAACGCGCCTTCGATGCTGGGGTGACCAAGCTCTTCCTGCCAAATGTGGATGGGGAAAGCATTGAAGCCATGGATGCTTTGGCGGCGGCCCATCCCGACCATTGCTACGCCATGATGGGCATCCATCCCTGTTCCATCGGTGAGCACAATGAGGATGCGCTGGTGCAGGTGGAGGAACGGCTGCGCACCGGCCGCTACTGCGCAGTGGGCGAGATCGGTATCGACCTGTATTGGGACAAGACCTTCCTGGTGCAGCAACAGGAGGCCTTCAGGCGGCAGGTGCGCCTGGCCAAAGCACTGGACCTGCCCATCGCCATCCACTGCCGCAACAGCTTCGCGGAGACCATCGCCATCGTGGAGGCGGAGAACGCTCCGTCATTGCGCGGGGTGTTCCATTGCTTCACCGGCACCCCGGAAGAGGCGCAGCGCATCATCGCGCTCGGTGACTTCTACCTGGGCATCGGGGGCGTGGTCACCTATCCCAAGGGGGGGCTCTTTGAGACGATGCAGCAGGTGGGGCCCGCGTATTGTGTGCTTGAGACCGACGCGCCCTACCTCGCACCGGTGCCCTTCCGGGGCAAGCGGAACGAGAGCGCCTACATACCGCACATCGCCGAGCGGCTCGCCCTGGCGTGCGGCACCACCGTACAGCACATCGCCGAGGTGACCACCACCAACGCACACGCCCTCTTCCGCCGATGAGCCATCGACCCTCCGTCCTGCTGATCTACACCGGCGGCACCATCGGCATGTGGGCCGATGCGTCCGGTGCGCTGCGCCCCATGGACCTGGCCCATCTGGAGGAACAGGTGCCCGAGCTGAAGCGCATCGGGGTGGACCTGCATACGGTGGCCTTCGAACAGCCCATCGACAGCAGCGACATGCAGCCCTCCGACTGGGTGCGCATCGCCCGCATCATCGGTGATCGTTATGCCGCGACCGATGGCTTCGTGGTGCTTCATGGCAGCGACACCATGGCCTACACGGCCAGCGCGCTAAGCTTTCTGCTGGAGGGATCGAACAAGCCGGTGGTCCTGACCGGTTCGCAACTACCCATCGGCACCATCCGCACCGATGCGAAGGAGAACCTGATAACGGCCATTGAGATCGCCGCGGCCCGAAACGCTGAAGGCCTGCCCATGGTACCCGAGGTGGCGGTCTATTTCGAGTACCGGTTGATGCGCGGCAACCGTACGGTGAAGGTGCATGCAGAGCGCTTCGAGGCCTTCCGCTCGCCCAACTGGCCGGTATTGGCCGAGGCCGGGGTGCACCTGCGCTATAACGAGGCCGCCATCGGGCCCCGTGTGGGCGGGCCCCTCGTCGTGCATGAAAAGCTGGACGAACGCATCGCGGTCATCCGGCTGTTCCCCGGGATCCGTGCGGAATGGGTGCGGCATGCCCTGTCCGCTCCCGGCCTGCGGGCGGCCATCCTGACCACCTTCGGCAGTGGCAACGGGCCCACCGGACCGGAGTTCCTGGCCGCGCTGCGCGAGGCGCGGGAGCGCGGCGTGGTCCTGTTGAACGTGACGCAATGTGTGGGGGGGCGTGTGGAACAGGGGCGGTACGTGACCAGCCAGGCCATGCAGGCGATGGGTGTGGTGGGGGGGGCGGACATCACCGTGGAGGCCGCCGTGGCCAAGCTGATGTTCCTGCTGGGCAGCGAACGAGGAACGGCGGACGTGGAGCAGGCGCTGGCCGTACCGATCAGGGGGGAGTTCACGTTGGCTTAACATGCCGCTGGCTGTTCGACCCCGACCGCTTCCGGCTTCGCGATGGTAGCGATGGACCTTTTCGTAATTTGGCCGCCCGTCGGCGGGGAACGCACCCTCCGGCCAGCAGAGAAAACGAACGGAGAGATGGCCGAGTGGTCGAAGGCGCGCGCCTGGAAAGTGCGTATACCTGTCAAAGGGTATCGGGGGTTCGAATCCCTCTCTCTCCGCCATTTCGCTCTGCTGTGAATGCGAACCTGAACGAACCAGAACCGTCAACAACCCTCACTCCGCTAACGATCCCAACCATGGTACGCAAGTTCTTGTCCCTCTGCATGGCAGGTCTGATGAGCATCAGCCTGCTCTCCACCCCGGTGATGGCACAGGATGCCCCCGCAGCTGCTTCCACCGAAGTGGTGGCCGATGGTACCCAGGAAGGCTCCCAGACCTTCAAGGACCGTTTCATCGAGGGTGATCCGGTCTGGATGGCACCCGTGCTGCTCTGCCTGATCCTCGGCCTGGCCTTCGTGATCGAGCGTATCATCTATTTGAACATGGCCTCCACCAACACCAATAAACTGCTCGGCAGCGTGGAGGACGCGCTTAAGAGCGGTGGTGTGAACGCTGCCAAGGAGGTATGCCGCAACACCCGTGGACCCGTGGCCGGTATCTTCTACCAAGGCCTGGACCGCGCCAATGAAGGCCTGGACATCGCTGAAAAGAGCATTGTTGCCTACGGTGGTGTGGAAGTGGGTCGCCTGGAGCGCGGTCTCTCCTGGATCAGCTTGTTCATCGCCCTGGCTCCCATGTTGGGCTTCTTGGGTACTGTGATCGGGATGATCTTCGCCTTCGACCAGATCGCTGCCGCCAACAACATCAGCCCTGCGATCGTGGCATCGGGCATCAAAGTGGCACTGCTCACCACCGTGTTTGGTCTGATCGTGGCCATCATCCTGCAGATCTTCTACAACTACCTGCTCAGCCGCGTGGACAGCATCACCGGTCAGATGGAGGAAGCTTCCATCGGCCTGGTGGACCTGCTCGCCAAGCACAGCGCCAAACACTAAGCCGATGCACAAGGGTTCAGCTTTCCTCGGCAACATCGCGCTCTGGGCCATTGCGCTCCTCGGTGTGGTGTTCTTCGTGATGATCATGTCCGGTAAGGAATCCGGCATCGACGCCGGTCTCTACCTGACCTACGCCGCCTTTGGCCTGGGCATCCTGCTTGCCCTTGCCTCCGGTGTCATGTCCCTCTTCTCGGGTGGCAACATCAAGGACACGCTCCTCCCGCTCGGAGCGTTCGTGGCCCTGTTCGCCATCTCCTACCTCCTCGCGGATGGTAGTGTCAAGCCCCAGTGGAACCTATCCCCGGGTGCCTCCAAAATGATCAGTGCCGGTCTGAACATGACCGGCCTGGCCGTGCTGGTGGCCGTGGGCGCCGCGCTCTACGGTGCGGTGAAGCAGCTCATCAAGTGAACCCATGCTGAAGAAACGCAAGCGTCAGGGGATCCAGGAGATCAATGCCGGCTCCATGGCCGACATCGCTTTCCTGCTCCTGATCTTCTTCCTGGTGACCACGACCATGGATACCGACGCTGGCATCCTGCGACTCCTGCCTCCCGTTGTGGAGGAGGAGGTGGATATGCAGGTGAACAAGCGCGACGTCTATGAGGTGCTGGTGAACGATGCGGACATGTTGCTTGTGGAGGGCGAGGTGATGGAGATCAAGGACTTGCGTGCCGGGGCCAAGGAGTTCATGACCAACCCGTCCAACGACATCAACCTGCCCGAGCGTCGCCGTGTGACCGCCTCCGAGTGCCAGCAAAAGATCGGGGAGTACAAGTCCTACGTGGCCAGCGCCACCGATCCCGAGGCCAAGGACGCCTACCAGAAATCGCTGGAGAAATGGGAGGAGAGACTCGCAGCCGTACAGCTGCTGGGTGATTTTTCCGAGCTGCCGCCCAACGCGGTGATCTCCCTGCAGACCGGTTCCAAGACCAGTTACGACATGTACGTACGCGTGCAGAACGAGCTGGAAGCGGGCATCCGCGAGCTCCGTGATGACCTGAGCAAGGAGAAGTTCGGCCGCAAGTACACTGAGCTGGATGAGAAGAAGGACGAGGACAAGGCCCTGATCAAGGCCGTTCGTCTGGTCTATCCCCAGCGCGTGTCCGAGGCCGAACCGGTGGACGTGACCAAGAAATCCTGAGCAACAGCCATGTCACGTTTCAAGGATAACAGCTCCAAAGGCACCCCGGCCATCAGCACGGCCTCGCTGCCCGACATCATCTTCATGCTCCTCTTCTTCTTCATGGTGACCACCGTGATGCGCGAAGTGGATCTGTTGGTGAAGATCACCCTGCCCGAAGCCAGCGAAACGACCAAGCTGGAGGATAAGGCGCTGGTGGACTACATCTACATCGGTACGCCCATGGCCAAGGCACTCGGCTCCGAACCGCTCATGCAGCTGAACGACCAGTTCGCCAAGCTCGACGAGATCGCAGGCTGGGTGAAGGCGGGCGAGGAGCGTCGCGAAGAAGTGCTCATCCCCAAGATCACGCGTTCGCTGAAGGTGGACAAGGAGACGAACATGAAGATCGTCACCGACGTGAAGCAGGAACTGCGCAAGAGCAACGCGCTGAAGATCAACTACAGCACGGCGCAGGCGCGCTGATCCCGTTCCGCCTGATAACTGGAAGCCCCGTCCGACGGGGCTTCCGTATTTTTGGCCCTCCCCATGCCCCGCATCGGCCCGCTGCAACTGCCGGAGTTCCCGCTCCTGCTCGCTCCCATGGAGGATGTGAGCGATCCTCCCTTCCGCATGCTCTGCAAGGAGCACGGCGCCGATCTGATGTTCACCGAGTTCATCAGCAGCGAAGGACTGATCCGCAAGGCCGCCAAAGGCCTCAAGAAGCTCGACATCTTCGAGGCTGAACGCCCCATCGGCGTCCAGCTCTTCGGCGGAAGCGAGGATGCCATGGAAGAGGCCGCGCGCATCGCCGAAGCCGCCAAGCCCGACCTCATCGACATCAATTACGGCTGCCCGGTACACAAGGTGGTGAGCAAGGGCGCCGGCGCCTGCCTGCTGCTGGATGTGGACAAGATGGTGCGCCTCACGGAGAAGGTGGTGAAAGCCGTGAAGGTGCCCGTGACCGTGAAGACCCGCCTGGGCTGGGACGATAGGAGCAAGAACATCATGGAAGTGGCCGAGCGCCTGCAGGATGTAGGGATCCAGGCGTTGAGCATCCATGGTCGCACGCGGGCACAGCTCTACAAGGGTCCTGCCGATTGGACCCTCATCGGCGCGGTGAAAAACAACCCCCGCATCCATATCCCCATCTTCGGCAATGGCGACATCGATTCTCCCCAGAAAGCGGTGGAATACCGCGAGCGCTATGGCGTGGACGGGGTGATGATAGGCCGTGCAAGCATCGGCCACCCCTGGATCTTCAACGAGATCAAGCATTACATCGCAACTGGCACCACACTGGCGCCGCCCACCGTGGCCGACCGCGTGGAAGCCGCCCGCCAGCACCTGCGCAGCTCCCTGGCCTGGAAGGGCCCGTGGGAAGGGGTGGTGGAGATGCGCCGCCACTACGGCAACTACCTCAAGGGCCTGCCCAACGTGAAGGAGGTGCGCCTCAGGCTGTGCACCGAACGCGAGCCCGCTGTGTTGGAGGAGATCCTCGATGAGGTGAAGGCGAGCTACGCTGGGGCGGAGGTGGTGTGAAGGAACCGCTTGCTCAACGCCCGCAACGGTACCCACGTGGCCAGCAGGCCGATGGCACCCACCGTGGCAAAGACCACCAGTAGATCGCTCCACAGCACCTTCACAGGGTAGTGGTCCACCACCGATGCGTCCAGGGGCACCAGGCCGAAGCGCTCCTGCGCCCAGCATACACCCAACCCCAGGGTGATGCCCAAGAGCACGCCGATCAGTACGATGAGCAGGCCCTCATAGAGGAACACCCGCCGGATGAGCAGTGGACTGGCCCCCAGGCTGCGCAGCGTGCCCATATCCTTGCGTTTCTCGATCATCATCATGGTGAGCGAAGCGATGATGTTGAACGCGCCGATGAGCCCGATGAACGCCAGCACCAGGAAGGAGAAGAACTTTTCCGAGGCGTTGGTCTGGTACATGAGCACGTTCTTCTGCTGGCGTGTGCGCACCACGTAGTGCGGACCCAACGCGCCGCGCAAGTCCTTCGCAACGACATCGGCATCCCGCTCCGCCGGCAGCTTCAGCTCCAACGCGCTGGCCTCGCCGCTGTAGTGGAACAGCGTTTCCGCCGCTGCGAAGGGCACCAACACGTAGCGCATATCGAACTCCATGTTCATGGTGAAGGTGCCTGCCACGGCCATGTCCATGCGCTCGAAGGCGCGCTGCTGATAGGTGCTCAGTTTGCGACCGCGGATCGGTGCGCTGATGGTGAGCGGACGGAAGATGCCATCGTCCAAGGGTACGCCCAGATCGCTGCGCAGACCAATGCCCAGCACCGCTGCCGAGCCTGTGGCGCTCTCCAGCCGCGCCTCGCCAGAGAAGAGGTAGCGCTGCATGTCGCTCATGCGCAGGTACGGCTCCTCCACGCCTTTCAAGGTGGCTACGGCCTGCTGCCCGTCGTGCATCAACAGCACGTTCTCCTCGATCGTCCAACTGCTCAGCGCTGCACCGCTAACCGCCAATAGCTCCTGCACATCGAGGCTGTCGCGCTGCAGCGTTTTGCCCGCTGCGGGGGTGATGGTGATGTCCTGGTCGAAGGGGGAGTAGATGGTATCCACCAGCTCGCTGATGCCGTTCACCGCGCTGAGCACCACCACCATGGCCGCGCTCACCACAGCGATCACCACGATGCTGATGAGCGTGATGACGTTGATGGCGTTGGTGCTGCGCCCGGCGGTGCTGCGCGATGCCAGCAGGTAGCGACGGGCGAAGAGGAGGGGCAGGTTCATGGCCGGGGCCAAAGTTCGTCGGATCCTTCACTCCTTCTTGTCGCCCCTGCCCATGTGTACCTCAAAATCGTCCGGTGTGCCGGTGATGCGTACGGTGAGGTAGCCCTTGATCAACCCCTTCTGTTCGCTGATGATCTCGGCTTCGGTCTGTTCGATGAGGGCGAGTTCATCGCGCCGCGCCTGTGAACGCAGCTTGTTGCGCAGGGTGCTCCAGCCGGCCTTGCGCACCAGGTCCAGCGGCAGCCGCAAGGTGTAGTCCATGTTCAGGTGCATGTTCTGGTGGCCGCTGAGGTGCATGTAGCCCAGGGTGCTGCTGATCTTCATTTCGGGCATGTGCAAGGTGCCGTCGGTGAAGGTGAAGCGGTTCTCCAATTCGCCGAAGCGGATGTTGTCCAGGTCCTTGCCGTCCATGAACATGGCCATGGCGTGCATGGGCGCGAAGCGTGTCAATCGACCTTCCTCAACGCGCAGGTCGGCCACCACCGTGGTATGTTCAAGGTCAGGCGTAAGGTCCGGATGCAGGTGTCCGTCCAACGTGAGGCTGCCGGTCACGCGACCGTGCAGGTTGTCGTGTACCATAACGTCCTGCCCGAAGTTGTCGAGCTTGAACATGACCTTATCCAGCTCCACATCCTTCACGTGCATCCGGCCATGGACCACGATGCTGTCCTGTTGTCTGCCGTCCAGCAGTCCGTTCCCGTGTATGCTGCCTCCCGCAGCGCGCAGCGAGAGCGAATCGACGTGGATCCGGTGGTCCTTGGTGGTGCGCAGCTTAGCGTGCAGGTCCTCCACCAGGATACGGTGCTGGCGAAGGCGACCGATATCGGCGGTGAGCTTGAGCACGGGGAATTGCAGGGCGAAGAGGTTGAAGGCTTCGGCGTGTGCAGTGGTGTCTGTGGCGGGGCTCCACTGCGAGAGCTCGTCCAGATCAAGGTGGGTGGAGCGCACGCGGCCTTCGATGTGCTTGTTCACCAGATCATCATCCAGGAAGTGGCGCAGGTACAGGTCGGCCGAGAGGTCGCTCCGGCCCATGGCGAGCTTCAGGCCTTGCAGGGTGATGCAGCCGCTGGTATCGGTGAGCACGCGACCATCGAGCTGCTTGAGCGGTGGCAGGTCGTTCACCCGCACGGTGAAGCGATCAAGGTGAGTGTTGCTGATGAAGCCCTTGTTCGTGAAGGTGTTGCTCTCCACTGTTCCAGAACCTTCGAGCACCAGGTCGCGCACCACCTCCTCCTCGATGCTGTCGTGAATGAACGGCTTGCCATCGTATACAAGCAGTTCCTTGGCATTGAAGTAGGCGCTGCGTAGAGCCGTGCGATGCGTTACGGTCTCGCGGCGGGTGCTGTCCAGCAGGGCCCCGAAGTTGTCCACCAGCACACTGGCATGCACATCGTTGCGGCCCATTGCGAAGGTGAGGTCATCCACGTGGAACTGCTCATCGCTGATGGCGATGCGTCCGCGTACATCGTCGAGGGCGTGGGGATACTTCGCGGTGCGCAGCTCCAGGTGACGTATGTCGACCTCCGCTTTGGGTAGGTAGCGCGCACGTTCGAGGGCATCCACCGTGGTGTGAACGTCTATATCGAATACAAGACCGCTGATGGTGTCACGTGCCCACGGGCTGTCCACTTCCTTGCCGTTCAATGCAAGCAGTTCTGCCATGTGCAGGGTACGGCTCTCGCCATGCAATCTGAGGTCCACCGGCGCGCTTTGGTGATGGAACAATGCGCTCACGTTGCTCAGCCCGAAATCCAGCGCCAGATCGCTCTGCCCGATGCGCACCCGCAGGCCTTCGCTCTTGAGGTCATCGCCATCGAGCAGGATCTTGCCATTGAAGCCGGTGAAGGCCTTATTGAGCGATGCGAGCTTGAGTTCGACATCGGTGAAGGTGATGTTGCTGGTGACACCGTCGGTCATCTTGGTGGCGAAGTGGAGCACGCTGTCAGGACCTACGTACTCATTCAGGGTGATGTCGATGGTGACGGTCCCACTTCCGTCCTCGATTGCTTTCAGCTCATAAAAGGTCTTGAGGTGCGCCAGGTCGAAGTTGGCGTGGAAGTCCATGGTGATGCAGGGATCGAGCAGGTTGTCCACTCGGATGGCGCCTTTCAACAGGCCCTTTTCCGGTTCGCCGTAGAGGTTCACAAGTTCCAAGAAGGCCTTGTCCAGTCCACCATCATCGCCGGTTCGGAAGTGACCGGTGAAGGCCACATCGCGCAGGGCCTTGTTGTGGCTCTTGTGGTGGAAGACGGTGTTCTTGCAGCCCAGACGCAGGTCGATCAGCGGGTCCTGTTTTTCGATCGCGCCGGTGATGGTGCCATCGAAGAAGATGTCGCCCTCGTTCTTGAACTCCTTCAGCTTGGCCAATACATCGGGCGGTGCGAAGGCGATGAAGGTGTCGAAGTTCTTCTTGTTGCCGCTCACCTTCAGATCCAGCAACAGGTCCTTGTTCAGGTCCAGGGTGCCATGCAGGTCCAGCTCTCCGGCATCCACAGCGAAGGTGCTGGGATGGATGGTCACGAGACCCTCATCGATGGTCATGTCACAGTTCAGTCGGAACGGGAACTCACGGAACCAGGTGGTGGTGCCGGCGGTGTACTGTTGCAGGAAGAGCTCGCTCTCCAGGCCCATCCGCAACTCGTCGTCCACCATGCTCAGATAGGCATCGGCCGAGGTGATGTCGAGAACAAGCTCCTTGCCCGCATCGGTGCGGTTCACTTCGTGCAGTGTTACTTCCCGCAATTCGATGCGTTGCAGATCGAGGTGTGCGCTGCCTTCCTCTTCTTTCGATGCTGCGCTGAACAACGCACGATCGATGTTGTAGGTGCCGTCCGCATATCTCTCCAAGTAGAGGTGACCTCGGCTCAGCACCAGCTTACGGATGGTGTATTCGCCGCTCAGGATGTCGAACACATCGAAGCCGAGGTAGACATCGGCAAAGGCGAAGATGGCATGGTCGTCCGTGGTGTGTTCGTCCGCATCGAAGCGCAGCCCCTTGAGGTCGATGCTGATGTAAGGGAAGTTGCGGAAGGGGGAGAGCTCCACACGTTCGTAGCTCATCTTACCCTGCTGCCCTTCGTTCAGCGTGGCGATGACCTCATCGGCGATCTCCTGCTCGTGGGCGTAAAGGATGTAACAGAGGATGCCGAACAAAAGTGCAAAGAGACCTGCAACGATGAGCAGGCTGTTGCGGAGGATGCGCAGTGTACGTCCCAAGGCCAGATGATGCTACGAAGATCATATCAGCACGAACGCTTCTGCGCGTGAAGTGAGCGTGTTATTCACTTCCACGCCTTCACGATCAACCCCGTCCCCGTGGGATGCTTCATCCGCACATCGGCCATGTTCAGCACGAAGGCGATGGGGTAGGCGAGGAGGTAGTAGAACGGCAGGACCACGAAGAAGAGCTTACTGGCCTGGAGCATCAACAAGGGCCATTTCATGCTCAGTTTCCAGCTGATCTTGCCGGGTGCGCCATAGCTGTAGCGCGCTTCCACCTTGCTGAACCCGTTGCGCAGGCACTTGGCGCGGATGTCATCGATGTTATAGCCGTCGCGCACATGCTCTTCGATGAAGGAACCTTCGCCTTCCTCATGCACATCGCTGCCGCCCTGGTCGCTGGGGGTGCTGATGATGAGCATGCCGCCCGGCTTGAGCGATGTGCCGTAGCACCGCAGGGCCGCTTCGTCCTCCAGGATGTGCTCCATCACGTCCACGCACACCACCAGGTCGAATGCACTGGGCTGTTGGAACCGGGTCACATCACCCACCTCGAACTTGACCTGCGGTCTGCCGATGCGCTGGAAAAAGGCGTTGCAATCGGCCACCTGTTCTTCCTTGACGTCGATGGCGGTGATCCGTGCCTGGGGCAGCAGGCCGCTGAGCCAGTAGCTGTATTGCCCGAAACCAGCACCTGCATCATAAATGTGCGTGCCTTCGGCGGAGCGTGACCGCGCCCATGGCTTCAGCTCGCGCTGGATGTGCCATGCCCGCAACAACAACAGGTCCAACAGTCGGTAGAACAGCTTACGCAGACCAGGACTGCTGTTGAACACCACGCCCAGGCGGCGCTTGACGGGATCATACTGCATGAGGACTAAAGAATGTAAAATGTAGAATGTAAAATGCAGAAATTGCAAGTCATGAACTTCATGAGTTGCTTGTATCGACCTTTTTCAAGGTTGTGATATACGGCAGTTCGTTGCGCTGCATTTCGGTCCCGAACGCGTCATCCTTTCAACAGTTTATCGATCTCCTCGGCGCGGTCCAGCGAGTCATCCACGTAGAACAGCAGTTCGGGCACGATGCGCATCTGGGAACCCACGCGCTGGCCCAGCTGACCCCGCAGGCGGTGGGACTGATCGCGGATGATGCTGATGGCCGCCTGCTTGTCCTTCACTGGGAAGAGGCTCAGGTACACCTTGGCCACACCCAGGTCGGGACTGACGCGCACGGCCGATACGGTGATGAGCCCGCCAGGCAGCAGGTTGCGCGCCTCCTGCTGGAATATCACCGCCAGCTCGCGCTGCAGCAGGCTGTTCACCTTGTTCTGTCGGATGCTGTCCATCGTGCCGCGAAGGTACTCGTGGTAGCGGACATTGTTGGTCGATGTTCGTTGTTCGATCTGGCCGCCCGACCCGCGAACCCCGAACAACGACCATCGACCCCCGCCCACCAACATCACTGCCCGCCCGGTAACTTCGCCTCCGCTCATGCGCACCTTCCTCCGCATCCTGCGCTTTGGCGCACCCTACCGCCGGTTCGCTGCGCTCAACGCGCTGTTCAACCTGCTGGCAACGGTGTTCCACCTGCTTTCGCTGCTGCTCTTCATTCCCTTCCTGCGGCTGCTGCTGGGTCAGGTGCAACCGGTGTCCGTGCGACCGGCCGAACTGTGGACCAAGGAGGGCCTTGAAGGCACGTTCAACTGGGGCCTCACCCGCCTGATCGAGGTGTATGGCAACATGGGCGCGCTGCTCACCATCTGCATCATCGTGGTGGTGTTGTTCCTCTTCAAGAACCTGTTCCGCTACCTAGCGCTGCTGGCCATCACCCAGTTCCGCAACCGCATCGTGCGCGACATCCGCCAGGGGATCTATGCGAAGCTGCTGGAATTGCCCCTGCGTTACCACTCCAGCGAACGCAAGGGCGATCTGCTGGCGCTGATGACCAACGACCTGCACGTGGTGGAGTTCTCCGTGATGCAGTACATCGAGATGGTGTTCCGCGAGCCCATCGCGGTGCTGCTATTCCTGGGCACGATGGTGACACTGAGCCCGGGGCTGACCGCCATCTCACTGCTCATGTTGCCCGTGAGCGGACTGCTCATCGCACGCGTGAGCCGCAGCCTGCGGAAGCGCAGCACCCGCGTGCAGGAGAAGGAGGCCGATCTGCTCGCACGCCTGGAAGAGACCCTCGGGGGTATCCGCGTGATCAAGGCCTTCAACGGCGAGGCCGATATGGAGCGCCGCTTCGCTCGGGAGAACGAACTGCTGATGCGTGCGCATGTGTCCATGATGCGCCGCCAGGACCTGGCCTCGCCCTTGAGCGAAACGCTCGGCGCTGCGGTGATGGCGGCCATCGCCTACATCGGCGGCAGCTTCGTGCTGGGCACCGAACCCTCCCTCAGTGGCGACAGCTTCCTCGGATTCATCATCATCTTCTCCCAACTGCTGGCGCCCATCAAGGGTTTCTCCCAAGGCTGGAGCGCCATCACCCGCGGCGGCGCCAGTGGTCAGCGCATCTTCGACCTGCTCGCCGTGGAGAACACCGTGAAGGAGAAGCCCGATGCACAGGCGATCACGCACTTCACGGACCGCATCGAGTACCGCGCGGTGACCTTCGCGTATGAGCAAACACCTGCCGGCAGCGAGGGCCGCTCGGTGCTGGAGGACATCCGCATCACCATTCCCAAGGGCCGCAGTGTGGCCTTGGTGGGTACCAGCGGCAGCGGCAAAACGACCCTGGCCAATCTGCTGCCGCGCTTCTACGACGTGAGCGGTGGTGCCCTGCTCATCGATGGCCAGGACGTGCGTGACCTGCGTCTGCGCGACCTGCGTGCGCTGATGGGCATCGTCACCCAGGACAGCATCCTGTTCAACGATTCGGTGGCGAACAACATCGCCTTCGGGACACCGGGCGTATCGCAGGCCGACATCGAACGGGCCGCCCGCATCGCCAATGCGCACGACTTCATCCAGCAGCTGGAGCAGGGCTACCAGACCAACATCGGCGATGGCGGCAACCGGCTCAGCGGTGGTCAACGCCAGCGCCTGTCCATCGCCCGCGCTGTGCTGAAGAACCCGCCGATCCTGATCCTGGACGAGGCTACCAGCGCTTTGGATACCGAGAGCGAGCGGCTGGTGCAGGAGGCGCTGTTCAAGATGTTGGAAGGGCGCACCAGCCTGGTGATCGCGCACCGCCTGAGCACCATCCAGCACTGCGACGAGATCTGCGTGATGCAGCACGGACGCATCATCGAACGCGGCACGCATACGGAGCTCTACGCGGCTGGCGGACAGTATCGCAGGTTGTGCGATATGCAGGCGTTCGGTTGAGGCTACTGCTCCTTCTTCCGGAACAGGCGATCGAACACGTTGCGGCGTTCGGCCTTGCTCGTGTCGGGTGAGTCCGGCAGACGCCCTTCCCGTCCAAAGGCCGAATCGATCAATCGCTCCAACGCGCTGCGCTCGCGACGGGCCTCACAATCCAGCGTGAAGGTGCTGTCCAACGCGAGGCTGAAGGGCTTGATGTATCGGCTACGCAGACGGCCATCGCTTTCCACCCGCTTCAATGTCGCGCCCACAACCGGCAGTGCCAGTGAACCGCCCGTGCCAAGCGCACTGTTGAAGTGGATGTCCGGGTCGAACGCACCCACCCACGCACCGGCCACCAATCCTGGCGTACACGCAACGAACCACGCATCGCTATAGCCCTGCGATGTGCCGGTCTTTCCCGCATAGGCGCCGATGAGCCCGTAGCGCGTGCGCAGTGCGGTGCCTGTCCCCTGATCCACAGCGCGCTGCAGCATGCGCACCAACTGACCAGCGACCTCCGGACCAATGGCCTGCACCGATCGTGGCGCCTTGGCCTTGTACAATTCCCTGCCCTGTGCATCGGTGATGCGCGTGATGAGCTGTGGCGTGACCCGCTTGCCCTGCATGGCGAAGGCACCATAGGCCGGCACCAGCTGATGCAGGCTGACGTCCATGGCACCCAGGCTCATGGCCGGCTTGTCCGCTTCGCGCGTGGGCAGGCCCAAGCCCTTCAACACCTGCGTGATCGTATCCACACCGGTGCGGAAGTAGAGGTCCACGGTGGGCCGGTTCATGCTGCGTGCCAAGGCATACCACATGGCCACCTCGCCACCGGTGCTGTCGCGGTCGAAGTTGTCCGGGGTCCAGCCATCGAACTCCGCGTAGCTCTTCTTGTCGTTGTCCAGGTAGGTGCAGGGGTGGAAGCCCCGCTCCAACGCGGCCGCATAGACGATGGGCTTGATGGTGCTGGCCACCGGGCGTGCAGCCTTCACCAGGTCATACGGGAGGTAGCGGTAATGGTCGCCGCCCACCCAGGCGCGCACCGCACCAGTGCCCGGCTCCATCATCAGCACCGCAGCGTTCAGCAGGCGGTGGTAGTGCCAGAGCGAGTCGCGGTAGGAGAGGGTGTCCACCCGCTCGCCCCCATGGTCGTAGAGCTCGAAGGCATGGGTGCTGTTCTGCTTCCACGCCGCGCGCCCCTTGCGCTCCATACGCTTCTCCCATCGCTTGCGCACACCGGCCGCCTTGAGCTCTCGGTCCAGCTTGGGCTGCATGGCCTTCAGGTGCTCCTGTGCAGCTTGGTAGGCGCTGCGTTGCAGGCTGGCATCGAGCGTGCTGTGGATGCGCAACCCGTCCTTCCGCAGATCGTAGCTGCGGCCGTTCTTCCTGGCCAGGTCCTTCAGGATACGTTCGGCCTCCGCTTGCACCTGATGCACGAAGTAGCCGTACAGGTCGAGTGCATCGCCGCCCGCGTAGTGCAAGGTGAGGGGCAGTGCGCGCAGGCTGTCGGTGGCACTGCGGCTCAGATGCCCTTGCTCGTGCATCAGCTCAAGCACCTGGTCGCGGCGCCCTTTGCTGCGCTCAGGATACAGGCGCGGGTTGTAGCTGGTGTTGGCCTTCAGCATACCCACGAGCACCGCGGCCTGCTCCACCTTCAGCTTGGTAGTGGTGGTGCTGAAGTAGCGCTGGGCCGCACTTTCTATGCCGTAGGTGTTCTCACCGAAGGGCACCGAATTGAAGTAGAGCACGAGCACATCGTTCTTGGTGAGGATGCGCTCCAGTCGCTGCGCCACCAAGGCTTCCTTCATCTTGTTCACCGGTACGGTGAGCAGCCCGTGGTCCTCACGGCCATAGAGGTTCTTCACCAGTTGTTGCGAGATGGTGCTGCCCCCGCCCCCCTTGCGATCGCCGCCCAGCAGGGTGCGGAAGAACACACGTACATAGCTGCGGCCATCCACACCCTGGTGACTGAAGAAGCGTGCATCCTCGGTGGAGACGAGCGCGTCGATCAGGTGCTGCGGCAGGTCCTCGTAACGCACGTTGGTGCGGTCCTCCGCGAAGATCTTGCCGATGAGCTCGCCGTCGCGGGCCAGCACCAGCGTGGCCTCTTCGTGGGTGATGGCGCCCAGCTCCTCTTCGCTCGGCAGGTCGCCGAAGACGCCCATGCGCACGGTCTGCATCAGTGTGAGGAAGAGCACGAAGACGACGCCGAGTGCGATCAGAGCGATCTTCAGTAACGATGCACTGCCCTTGGGAGTGCTCTTCTTTCTTCGCTTGCCAGCCATGGTGGTCCGTCAGCGATCAAGCGGTGCCCTCGTCGCCCCCCTCCATGTATTCATCCTTGTACAGCAGATCGCTCTCATACGGATAACGCGCCATGTGCAGCGCTTTCACGCGGTGGTAGAGCATCTTCCGAAGGCCATCAATATTGATCCGCTGCGCTGCCGAGACGAAGATGCAGTCGTCGCCCATGCGCGCCATCCAACTGGCCTGCAGCTCGGCCAGGGTGTACTGGTCCGTTCGCTTCGGTGCCAGGTCGTCCGGATCATGCGGTGCGGGCCGGTAGGCGTCCACTTTGTTGAAGACGACGATCACCGGTCGGTCACCCGCGCCGATCTCGTTCAACGTTTGTTGCACCGTCTGATACTGCTCCTCGAAGTTGTGGTGGCTGATGTCCACCACGTGCAGCAGCAGATCGGCCTCGCGCGTTTCGTCCAAGGTGCTCTTGAAGCTCTCGATGAGCTGGGTGGGCAGCTTGCGAATGAACCCCACCGTGTCGCTGAGCAGGAAGGGGAGATTACCCAGCACCACCTTGCGCACCGTGGTGTCCAGCGTAGCGAAGAGCTTGTTCTCGGCGAACACATCGCTCTTGCTCAGCAGGTTCATCAGCGTGCTCTTGCCCACGTTGGTGTAGC
>CAYZBO010000003.1:0-69203 GCA_964476665.1 uncultured Chryseobacterium sp.
CCGCCGACCTCCTGGGCGGCCAGTTCATCCTGCTGCAACGCGGGAAGAAGAACTATTTTTTGGTGAGGGTGGGGTAGGGGTACAATGGCCTTTGTAGAGTTGTCTTCAACAATGTTCAAGCATCTCTGTGCGCAGTTGTTTGCTGAACTGCCATTTCAAATAGGTCTTGATACCGAAGAAGAAGAGAGGGCGAAAACCTTTTCCTTCGCTGTATTGGAAGGAGTATAGAATTTCGTTATCGATTGGAATGATCCTCACATACACCCACCTTAGAATGAATGGTTTGCTCCCAGTGTGAACTATGCCTTGGTGTTCTGAAAACTCCCACTTCAATGTTTGCAAACATTTCCTTACGATATCATGGTTAATTGATCTGGGGTAATGAGAGGGTATCGTTTGTAGCACGTTCTGTTTCAAATACCAGAAAGCAAAGATCGGGATCGGAAGAATAAGCCACACGAATTTTGGAAATGAATTTTCGATGAATAATTTATCTATGCTGATGGACATGATGGACCCCACTAAACCGGAATATATGACTGTGCCAATAACAAGCTCATAGATAAAATCGCCGTTGTATGGAAAACGTTTATTTCGTATAATTAATTCCATCTTTTTCATTGTATTCATAGTCATAGCTGGTTGCCTTACGTGATATGGGTCCTGATGAAAATTATCATGCGTCAATGGGAGTTGGCACATAGACGAGGGCGGCATGCGGTAAGAGCATGTTGTGCGCTGTGCTTTCTATTCTGGTGCGGAATCGTCTGCAGCAGCTCGAATGTGATACCAAGTAAGGTAGAGCATGGTCACTTGATAAATGTCCTCACCAAAGTCCTCACTGCTTATTGCATCGATCAGTGCCTGGTCATTGGGGGGACCTACGTTGTTCTCGTATACTATTTTCGTTAGCACCTTGGCAACCTTTGTGACAGAGGATATTGTATCATTCGGTAGCGCTGTCGATTCATGAAAACATGCTGTCCATGATGCAAATTTTCCAGGAGAATAGAACTCTAGTTCGTCATTGTAGTCGGCGACTATGGCTGTCGGGTCGATTTTGGTTTGACCGTTTTGTAGTTCCTTGATCAGGCTTTTCAGATCGGCCTTGCTCCACGTGTCTATATACCCATTGGTGATCAGATAGTTCTCAAATTTTGGTAGGACGCTGAACGCTTTTGCATTGTTCTCCTTTAAACAAGTGAGTACTTGTTCTTCAGCTTGGGTAACAGGTGATGAACATGACGAAGCAATCAATGTAATAAGACTTGGGAATATGAGGGCTTGTAGTTTCATGTTTCGCATCGCGCACAACTACTCAGTAAGCCCTATCGGTTTCTTTCCGCTTCATGCGGACCTGGGGAGTGTGTTATCCTTCACTGTAGGGGAAGGCAAAACCACAGTGGCATGATCGAACTAGCTTGAACGAAACGCTGGCTTGCTGCATCAGCTTACCTGCCCGACGTCCAGCCCGAAGATAGCACGAATGGGTAGGCGCTCCAAGTGGTAAGGCTCGTCTTCACGCCCTCCTATGCCTTCCCCCTGGTGGACCTGCTCGGCGAGGTAGGCGGCTTCCTCCCCAGCAAAGGCGAGGCCCGCCGCGCCCTCAAGGAGAACAGCATCGCCGTGTACAAGGCCAAGGTGGCCGAGGACCGCTTGGTGACCACCGCCGACCTCCTGGGCGGCCAGTTCATCCTGCTGTAACGTGGGAAGAAGAATTACTTCTTAGGGAGGGTGGGGTGACGTCGTTCTGGCTAAGCTTTCGGGCGGATTTTACAAACGCTAAACTGTCTGCTGTGACCAAAGGTAGCAGATAAGCAAAAACCTTGCGCCCGACTAAAACTTAGGATTTGTTGTGCGTTCTTGCTTTTCTATTTTTAATCAATATTTTCAAATCAGCCCGTAAATAAGTTGATGCTATTAGTATTGCACCAATTCCGGCTCCTCGGCTTTTCCAATTCACTGGATTGATAATCATATAAATTCCGAGTCCGATTATAAAAAGACAGAATGGATAAGCAATAAACCTGATTATTATTCTTTTAAAAGTCCATTCTGAGGCATTTATGTCTTTGGGCTTGGTTTCGGTTTCTGCTTTCATTTTCAATTGGGGATTTGATTTATAAATTCAATTCCTCCAATTCTTTTGTCTTTGAGCGCGTTGAGAACAATCGTTCCTTCAATTTCATGTTCCAGCACTACGCTTTCATCAAACTGCCATTCAGAATCAGGTTGATTTGGTTCAACGATTGAGACAAAATAGATGCAAGGTTGTCTAATCCATTTTTTTCTGTCAGCATTTTTTAATTGTTCAATTAGGTCAAGTCTGTAAAGTCCTTGCTCTTTAATTAATTCAATTATCCATTCTATTTCGAAGTACGGTTCTTTCATTTTTCAATCATGACGAAGAAATACTCAGCAAGCCCTATATGGTTTATTTCCGCTTCATGCGGACCCATGGAGTGTGTGTTATTTAACTATTGGGGAGGGTAGAACCACACTGGCTCCATTTTGATGTCGTTGGAGTTAGCGGGCTGGGGTTCAATGAGCCTATCTCTAGTTGTGCGCACCTGGCACGAAATCAGGACATGCGGCCGCATCGTTCATATGGCATGGCTCTGGTTCCATCCGCGGCTCACTCCGGCTTCACCACGCGGCTGTAGCGCACGCTGCCATCGGCACTGTGCAGGGTGATGAGGTAGATGCCGGCGGCGTGGCCGTGGAGGTCCAGCAGGTGGGTGGTGCTGCCAGCGCTCCAGGGGCTGCGGTGCAGGGGCTTGCCGGCGGCATCGGAGAGCTGCACGGTAAGGGCATCGGCGGCGGTGGCGGGGCGCAGCAGTTGCCACTGCTGGTAGCCGTGCAGGGGCAGCACGCGTACACCGGCGGCAGCGGCTTCGGTAAGGCCGGTGCCCACCTCCACATCAAAGCCGATGTCCTGCCAGGTGGAGGAGGTGGCGGTGCCGGTGGGCGCGTCCAGCGTGAGGCTGTAGAGCTTGCGGCCGGTGTTGTTGGTGCCCAGGGTGCCGAAGTTGGTGGTGCTGGAGCCAGTGAACCAGATGTCCAGGATCAGGGTTTGGCCGGCGTCGTACGCGAAGGGCGTCTGCAGCGGTATGCTGAACCAGTTGCCCTCGGTGCCCGGCGCGATGGTGTAGGAGGTGGCCATGAGCACCGTGTCCAGGTCGGTGAAGAAGGTGTTGCTGGCAAAGGCACCCGCGGTGGTCATGCCCAGGCGGATCATCAGCCCGGTGAGGGTGTTGCCCAGGTCCTCGCCCGTGCTGCCATAGCGGAAGTACAGCGTGGTGATGAGGCCGCTCACCTCGTTCTGCAGGTCACCCGGCAGGTAGAGGCTCTGGGTGTGCGGCGCAAAGCTGGTGTTGCCCAGCAGGAAGGTGCTGTTGCTGGTGCCGCAGCAGCGCTGCACGTCCTGCGCGCAGAGCGCAACGGGCAGTGCGAAGGCCAGCGCGAGGAGGGTGGTGCGGGTGTGCATGGTGGGCGGGTTTGGTCATTCAAACCTACGTAATGGTGCGCCTGTATGCAATGTCTGGGCCCTGCGTTCAGCGGCGCGTTCGGCGCCCTCGTTCACCCCACCATCAAGTTGCACCCGCGCACCTGGCTGTGGTCGAAGCGGCCGAGCACTTCGAAGCTTCCGTCGGGGTGGGTGCGGCCGAGGTCCTGGGTGCTGATGAAGGGGCAGCTGGCGAGGTTGGCGAGGTCGGTGACGTCGATGCCACCGCTGCGGCCGGGCGGAGCGAGGCTCAGCGGGTCGTTGACGTCGCGCAGGCGGACACGCATCCAGGGGGGGCAGCGGTAGAGGCCACCGCCATCGCTCCAGGCCTGCGAGAGCAGCTCGGTCATGCCGTACTCGCTGTGGATGGCGGGCACCCCGAAGGCGTCCTGCAGGATGCGGTGCAGGGCCTCGCGCACCAGCTCGGGACGACGGCCTTTCATGCCGCCGGTCTCCATGATGGTGGTGTGGCGCAGCGGCATGGGGTGCTGCTCGGCGAGGTCGAGCAGGGCGAAGGTGACGCCGAGCAGGAGGGTGCGCCGGCCTTCGGCCTCGGAGCGGCGTAGCACGTCGGCCAGTTGGTCGTAGCGGTACAGGTAGGTGCCGCTCAGCGGGTCGCCGCTTTCCCGGATCAGGTGCTGGGCCATGTACACCAGCGAGCTGCCTTCCCGCTCCAGGTAGGCCGGCAGCAGGGCCAGGATCCGCCACGTGTCGGGCGCGCCGTAACGGGAGGTGAAGGAGGTCATGAAGGAGCGCTCGTACACCCGCGGGTAGGGCACGAAATGCCTGCTGGTGATGGCCCCTGTGGTTCCGCTGCTGGTGAAGTGGCTGCCGGGGTCCAGGCCATTGAGCAACACCCGGTGGCTGCGGAACAGGGTGATGGGCAGGTGCGGGATGTCGGCGGCGGTGCGCACCCGTGCGGGATCCACGCGCAGGGCCTCCACGAAGCGGCGGTAAATGGGGTTGCGCTGGCGGTGCAGGTGGAATAATTCGAGCGCCAGTGCGTTGAAGTCCTCGTCGGTGCGCACGGCGAAGGGGCGGTCCAGCAGCGGGGCGAGGAGGGCGGCGGTCGACATGCGTATGGACAGGCCTTAACTTTGGAACGATGCTGACGCTTCGCTCATCGGCCACGAAATTAGGTCCCCTCGCTCTGGGCGCGGTCCTGCTGCTGAGCGCCTGCCTGAAGAAGGAGGAGTTCCCACCCGAGCCGACCATCGCCTTCAAGTCGCTGGAGCAGTTCGGCGACTCGGCCTCGCTCACGATCACGTTCACCGATGGCGACGGTGACATCGGGTTGGACGATACTGATACAGAGGCCCCTTTCGAGCCGGGCTCCGACTATTATCACAACTTGTTCGTGGGTTTCGATCAGCTGAACAATGGCGTCTGGCAGGAGGTGCAGCTGGCGCTCCCGCTCAATTACCGCGTTCCCCGCATCACCCCCTCGGGCCAGAACAAGGCGCTCTCGGGCGAGTTGGCGGTGGCCTTGAAGCCCTGGCCCATCATTCCCGGCAGTGCCGGTGACACTGTGCGCTTCGATGTGCGCCTGCTGGACCGCTCCCTCAATGCGAGCAACGAGGTGAGCAGTGGCGCGGTGGTGGTGGAGTGATCACATCTCGCCGGCCATCGCCTCCGACACGTTGATCACGTGGTCGCCCACCTTCTCGCAGGAGGAGAAGAGGTCGTTGTAGATCAGTCCGCTCTTCACATTGTACACGCCGGATTCGATGCTCTTCAGGTGGCTGCGGCGCAGCTGATCGCGCTTGGTGTTGATGCGTTGTTCGGCCTCCACGGCCTCGTCCAGGAACACCTGTTCGGCATCCACATCAAGGTTGCGGTGCATCACCTCGAAGGCACGCTCCACCAGCGCGAGCATTTCCAGCAGCTGCTCGCGTTGCTCCGGGGTGAACCACAGCCGTTCATCGCGCTTGCGCTCCATCGCCTTGCCCATCTGGAAGAAGATGTCGCCCACCCGCTCCAGATCGCCGACGATGGCGAGCATGCCCTGGATCCTGGCGGAGACCTCTTCATTGCGCACCTCGGTGCTGGTCTTGGTCAGGTACTTGCCCACCTCCACCTCGATGCGGTCGGTGATCTGCTCGTATTTGGACAGGCGCTGCATGATCAGCTCGCACTGTTTGGGCTCCGTCGTGGTCACCAGGTCGCGCACCATGCGCAGCATCTCGTGGGTCACTCGTCCGAACTTGGAGATCTCCTTGCGGGCTTCCATCAACGATACCTCGGGCGTCAACGGAATGTCGGCATCGAGGTATTCCAGGCGGTATTCCTCATCCAGTTCGTTGCGGGCGGGCACCATCCAGGTGATGATGCGCTCCAGGTAGGGCACCAGGCCGATGAGCAGGAGCGTGTTCAGCACGTTGAAGGAGATGTGCAGCAGGGTGAGCGCCCATTTGATGGAGCCTGCGTCGAGGTAGGGCGAGGCTCCGAAGGTTGCCGTGATGTACTGGTCGATGGCGCGCAGGTAGGGATGGAAGAGCAGCAGGGCCCACGAAGCGCCGATGAGGTTGAAGAGCAGGTGGGCGCGGGCGGTGCGCTTGGCCCATACGTTGGCCACCAGCGCGGCGATATTGGCGGTGATGGTGGTTCCGATGTTCTCTCCGATGACCAGGGCCGCGGCCATGTCGTAGCCGATGGTGCCGTTCTCGCAGAGCACCAGGGTGAGTGCGATGGAGGCGCTGGAGCTCTGGATGATCATGGTGAGCACGGTGCCCACGAGCACGAAGAGCAGCACGGACAGCATCCCCATGTCGCTGAGGTCGCGGAGGAAGGCGAGCGCCTGCGCGGATGGGTGCGGGATGGACTGCTTCATGAACTCCAGACCGAGGAAGAGCAGGGCCACGCCGATGAGCAGTTCGGCCAGTGCTTTGGCCCGTGCGGTGCGCAGGAACAACAGGGGGAAGGCCAGGCCCACGATGGGGATGGCCAGCTTGGTGATGCTCAGGTCCGTGAACACCGCCCAGCTGAAGAAGACCGCCTTGATGGTGGTGCCGATGTTGGCCCCCATGATCACGCTGATGGCCTGGCGCACGCTCAGGAGGCCTGCGTTGACGAAGCTCACCACCATCACCGTGGCCGCACTGCTGCTCTGGATGACCGTGGTACTGACAAAGCCGGTGAACACGCCCATGAAACGATTGGCGGTCATGGCGCGCAGCACACTGCGCATGCGGCCGCCGGCCACCTTCTGCAGCCCTTCGCTGGTGACCTTCATGCCGTAGATGAAAAGGCCCAGAGATCCGGCGAGCGTGAGGAATTCGAGGAGGCCGAAGGACATGGCGGAGCGAAGGGCGGCAAAAGTATGACCGCCATGTTAGGCCAGTGTTAGATCTGCGCGCGCTGAGGCCGCGCTGGATGCGGCGTCCAACGGCCGGTTACCTTTGGAGCGAACTTTCAGCGGCGCGTTCCATGGCACAATTATCTCCCAGACAGGTCAGCGTGATGGCCGGCCTGGTGGTGGCGGTGGCCGGTGGCCTGCTGGTGGCTGTTGCAGCCTCGCCGGTGGGTGTGCGGCTGCAGGCCTGGGTCGCCGTCATCACAGCCGTGCTCCTGTTCGGTGTGGCCTACGTGGTCTTCTCCTTCGGCATTGAACGCTTCATCCACAGCCGGATCAAGGCGCTGTACCGCACGGTGCACGATCTGCGTCGGCAACGGGCTGGAAGTGCGCTGCGTGAGCGTGGTGGCGATATCCTCGATGCGGTCAATGCCGAGGTGGCCGCCTGGGCCACCGAACGCCGCACGGAGATCCGTGAACTGCACGAACGGGAGAAGTTCCGCCGGGAGTTCATCGGCAACCTGGCCCACGAACTGAAGACCCCCATCTTCAACATCCAAGGCTACATCCTCACGCTGCTCGAGGGCGGATTGGAGGATGAGAAGGTGAACCGCGACTTCCTGGAACGCGCTTCCAAGAGCGTGGACCGGCTCACCAAGACCGTGGAGGACCTGGACTTGATCACCAAGCTGGAGGGCGGTGTGATGGACCTCCGCATGGCCCGGATGGACCTGCGCGAGCTCGTGGCCGATACGATGCGCGCCGTGGAGATCTCGGCCCGTGAGAAGGGTGTGCGCCTGGTGAACGAACTGCCTGCACCGACGTGGGTGCGCGCCGACCAGCACCGCATGGCACAGGTGTTCACCAACCTCATCGGCAATGCCATCAACTACGGCCGGCCGGGAGGCAAGTGCGTGGTGCGCAGCTACGTGCTCGGCGATCAGGTGGTGGTGGAGGTGGCCGATGACGGCATCGGCATCAGCGAGGAGCACCTGCCCCGCCTGTTCGAGCGCTTCTACCGTGTGGGCAAGAGCCGCGCCCGCAACGAAGGAGGCAGCGGCCTGGGACTGGCCATCGTGAAGCACATCATCGAAGCCCACGGACAGGGGATCACCGTGAAGAGCACGGAGGGTGAGGGCACGGTGTTCAGCTTCACCGTGGAGAGCGCCTGAGCCGGCTCACCGCACCGCTTCGTCGTAGAGCATCACCTCGTGCTCGTTGTTGATGCTTATCCTCGGGATATCGTCGAAGATGGTGACCTTCCCCGTCACGCAGATCTTCTTGTTGAGGAGGTACTGCTCCGGATCGTAACTGAAGTTGGGGCCGTTGTACTCCCAGATCGTCGCATAGAAATCCTGGTGGGGGTGCTGCCTGTCGAAATTCAGGTAGATTGCCTTGGCCTTGGCGGTCTTGCGGGAGCTGACCACCGTGCCGCACACCGTGATGCTGCGACCGATGTGGTACTTGGCCTGCACGGTGTTGAACATGCCATTGGGCAGCGGTGCCTTCAGGGGCTCCTGCTCCCCGGCGAACGGGTCCCCCTCCGCATACCAGGCCAACGGATCGCGCATGGAACCGATCCGCGCCTCGAGTTCGTCCTCCAGTGCGGGGAAGAAGTCGATGCCGGTTACCTGCTCCACGCTGTCCACGCTCACGGCATAGCTGATCGTGGGGTATTCGTTCTTCCCGTTGCTCTGCAGGAAGGCGATGGCCTTGGGCTCCGGACCGTCGAGGTCGGCGATCACCTTGAAGAAGCGTTCGGGGATGCTCACTTCGTTCTTGCGCCCTTCCTTCTGCATGGTGGGCAGGCCGTCGCGTAGCACCGGACCGGTCACCACGAACACGCGACGCTTGCTGAAGGTCACGTACCGACGCACCCAGTCCTCCAGATCGGCCCACGAACCCCGGTTGAGGTCGGGCAGCTGCGGGCTGATGTTGCTGTAGAGGTAGGTGGCGGCCAGTGCGGTCTGGTTCCACCGCATGTCCGCGCTCGGTACCAGGTGGCCCCGGTCGTAGCCGCTGTACCAATAGTCCGCCGTGACAGCCGTGCCGGTGCGCACCAGTGGGTCGGGCAGGAAGGAGTCGATGCGGGCCAGGTTCCCTTCGATCAGTTCGGGCGAGGCGATGTGGGCGACCCATCGCGGCTGTTCGTGCTTCTCTTCGTACACGAGCATGTGGCCCGGATGTTCGATCAGTTCATCGCCGGGCTTCAGGGCAGGCAGACCGATGGCCCGAAGGTCGCGTCGGATGATGGCCAGCTTCACCGAGTCGAGGCGCTCCTTCAGTGCCACCTCCGATGCGTGCAGCGCGTCGTATTGCGCCTCCAGGGCCTTCTGCCTCGCCTCCAGGGGCGGTTGGCCGTTGACCTGGGCGTGCAGGGGGGCGGTTGCCGCCAGCAGAAGGTACGGTAGGAACAAGGAGCGAAGCATCGAGCGCCAAGTTAGAGCCTGTTCAGGATCTCTTCACAGGCGCCCTCCGGCCTCTTTTCCGCTCATGCTTCACCGAAAAATGGTCACGTAGGCACCGCTATGCTTCCATTTTTCGGCTTCGCCTGAACGAAAAACAGTCTCGTAGGCCATCCTGCAAGTGATCCCGAACAGGCTCCTGGAAGCGGCCTCAATGCAAGCGCCTTGCCAGATCTTCCAAGGCCTTATCCAGCAGCGCGTGCTGCATGGGTGTGGAGCGCGGCGTGTGAGCAGGAAGCGCGGCCAGGGCTTCGGTCAGCTCGAGGCGATCCTGGCTGCGCACCACATGGTGGCCGAGCGGCGCGTGCAGGCGGCCGAGGTATTCCTGCTCGGCCTGGCCCGGGGTGGGGATGAGCACCGCCGCGCGACCGAGCGCCTCGAGGTCCATGAGCGTGGTGTAGCCCGTGCGGGTGACGATGTGGCGGGCGTGCAGCAGGTGTGCGTTGAGCAGGGCGGCGGACAGGTGCGGCACCAGGTGCACGGCGCCGTGTACTTCGGCCGAACCACCATGCGGCAGTCCGCGCACCAGGAGGTGGCGGCCGGGGATCTCCTTCAACTGCTGTACGAGGCGCTGCTCCAACAGTCCACGCTGCGGCTCCGGCCCGCTGATCACGGCCACCACATCGTAGCGCTCGCCCGGTGCGGGTACATCGGTGCGCATGCGGCTGAGCGTGCCGATGTGCCGCGCGTTGGCGGGCATGTCGTTGCCGTGGGAGAGCGCTCCGGCGAGGCCCGGCGCGTGGGGATGGTCCACCACCCAGCACTGGTCGAAGGCGGCAAGGTGGTACCGGTTGATGCGTCGCAGCATCCCTTGGGCCGCTGGGGTGAAGGGGAAGACCTGGTGGGTGAGAACCACGTTGGGAAGTCCCGCGTCACGCAGCCCGAAGCGTTGGTCGCTGATCACGGCATCGAGACGCATCCGACGTCGAAGGGCCTGCAGCAGGGCGCGTTCCTGGGACACGCTGCGTACCATGCGTGGGAACTGACGCACCATGCTCCACAGCTGCCGGTCACTGGCGCTGTAGCGGATCACCGGTCCGGGCAGTACCACGTGCTCCAGTGTGGGGAACTCATCGCGCAGCAAGACCAGTGGACCCCGGTCGGCACCGATCACCGGAACGGCGTCCAGCTCAAGCAGCCGACCGATGATGGGGATGCAGCGGGTGGCGTGCCCCAAGCCCCAATCGAGCGGGGCCACCAGGATGCGTGCACCGTGGAACATGTTGCTGACAAAGGTGAGGGGTGCTGCTTCAAGCCAGTGTTAAGGCACTGCAATATCGTGCGCATCCCTTCACCCGTGCTTCACGCTATTTTCGCGGCCCTTGTGGGTGGGGTTCGGGGTTCGTTCATCGTTCATCGTTGTTCGTTGTTCGGGTTGCGCTCCGCTGGCGATCAGCGCCAACTGAACAGGTCAGCACGACCCTCGACCCTCGATCCTCCCCCTCGAACACCGACCAACGAACTCCGTCACCCTCCATGGGCAAGAACAAGATCGCGCGTTTCGCCGAGAACCTGACCTTCACGCATGTGGTGCAGCCCACCTTCACCCAATTGGTGACCGAGGGACTGCCGCAGCGGGGGCGGTGGAACGCCATGTTGTTCGGTCGCGAAGCGCCCCTGGTGCTGGAACTGGGTTGTGGAGGTGGCGAGTACACGGTGGGCCTCGCCCGAATGCATCCGGAGCGCAATTACCTGGGCGTGGACATCAAGGGTGCGCGGTTGTGGCGGGGTGCGCGCACGGCCAAGGAGGAAGGGCTCACCAACGTGGGCTTCCTGCGCACCCACGTGGATCACCTGCTGAAGTGCTTCGGTCCGCAGGAGGTGGACGAGATCTGGCTCACCTTCAGTGACCCGCAGCTCGGCAAGCCACGCAAACGCCTCACCAGTCCGTTGTTCCTGGCGCGTTACAAGGAGGTGCTGAAGCCCGGTGGCGTCATCCACCTGAAGACCGACAGTCCCGACCTGTACGAATACACGTTGGAGATGATCGCGGAGCACAAGCTGCCCATCTTCGAGCAGAGCGCGAACGTGTACGCTGACCTGGTGCATCGTGTCCCAGCGGAGGAGCAGGCCGTGCTGAACATCCGGACGTACTATGAGCAGATGTGGTTGGAAGAGGGGAGGACCATCCACTATGTGCGGTTCGGGTTGGGGTGAACGCACCAACATGGATCGCGGCAGCTGTAGTCGAGCAAATGGGTCGACCTTAGTAGGCGCCACAACAACCGATACATCGATCCCATGCCCAAGCGCAACGTCATAAACGATGCGGTCCAGGAACGCGACTTCTTCGCGGACGTGATGGCCGTTGTGCGCCGGATCCCCCGCGGCCGGGTGACCAGCTACGGCGCCATTGCGAAATACCTCGGTGCGGCCCGCAGCAGCCGCATGGTGGGCTATTGCATGAACAACAGCCACCGCGTGCGTCCGGCGGTCCCCGCGCACCGTGTGGTGAACCGCAACGGACTGCTCACCGGCAAGCACCACTTTTCCACGCCCACCCGCATGCAGGAATTGCTGCAAAAGGAAGGGGTGCGGGTGAAGGACGATCAGGTGGTGGACTTCGCGCGTCGCTTCTGGGACCCGGGGGTGGAACTGGAGCTTGAATGAGTTTCCGCGCGTCACGGCATTTGTGTATCTTCATGGTACCAAAATCCGTGGGCCATGACCATCCGCATCGCGCATGACGACGAGGACGGCACGATCGAGGTACACCCCGATCAGCGCTTGGTCCGTCTGATCTGGAAGCGGCCGGTGACCGGACAAGCCTACCGGGACCTGCTCGATCGCCTGCTGGAGACCGTCCGTCAGGATGGCATCAAGCTGTGGCTCAGCGACGGCCGCCGGGCAGGTGCGATCCTCTACGCCGATCAGGTGTGGACCATGCAGGAATACACCCCACAGGTGATCGGCGCAGGCTTGGAGCGCATTGCCATTGTCAACAGCAAGGACGGCCTCAATCTCATCGCGGTGGACAAGCTGGTGAACGCCACGCCTTCCGAAGCCCCCTATGATGTGGCCTTCTTTGAGGATCCGGCCATCGCCCAGTTGTGGCTGATGGACCCAGCAAGGCGTTCACAACCGGTTGGTACGCCCTCCAGCGGCGGTCCAAAATGAACCCCTGTGCCTGGCAGGCGTTAATTTTGCGTTCCCATCATGAGCATCAGCAAGGACGCCGTCCTCTCCGCCCTGTCCCGCATCATCGAACCCGACCTGAAGAAGGACATCGTGGCGCTCGATCTGGTGCGCGACATCAAGATCTCAGGCAACACCGTGAGCGTGCACGTGGAGGTCAGCAACCCTGCCATGCACAGCCGAAAGCGCATGGAGGAGGCGGTTACCTTCAACTTGAAGCAGGTGCTGGGACAGGAGGTGGCGGTGATGGCCACTGTGACGCCGCTGAGCGGTGAGCGCGGCAACCTGCGCAAGGTGCTGCCCGGTGTGAAGCACATCGTGGCCATCGCCAGCGGCAAGGGTGGTGTGGGCAAGAGCACGATCACGGCCAACCTCGCAGCGGGCCTGGCGGCGCGCGGTCTCAAGGTGGGCCTGGTGGATGCCGACATCTACGGCCCCAGCATGCCGCTGATGTTCGATGTGTTGCACGAGAGGCCCGGAACGACGGAGAAGAACGGCAAGCACTGGATCTTGCCTGTGGAGAGCTACGGCGTGAAGCTCCTGAGCATCGGCTTCTTCGCTCAGACCGACCAGGCCATCGCCTGGCGCGGGCCCATGGCCACCAAGGCGCTGGAGCAGATGATCAAGGATGTGGATTGGGGTGAACTGGACGTGATGCTCGTGGACCTGCCTCCCGGCACCGGGGACATCCACCTCTCGCTGGTACAGGCCGTGCCGCTCACCGGTGCCATCATCGTAAGCACACCGCAGAACGTGGCGCTCATCGATGCACGCAAGGGTGTTGGCCTCTTCCGCCTGCCCAGCGTGAACGTGCCGGTGCTGGGCATCGTGGAGAACATGGCATGGTTCACTCCTGCGGAATTGCCGGAGAACAAGTACCACATCTTCGGCAAGGGTGGCGCAAAGGCCCTGGCCGAAGAGCTTCAGGTGCCTTTCCTCGCAGAGGTTCCGCTGGTGCAGAGCATCCGTGAGGCCGGTGATGTGGGCCGTCCGGCCGTATTGCAAGGAGATACCCCCGCCGCCCGGCCTTTTGCCGACCTTTGTGCGGCGTTCCAACAGCGTCTGCAGGCGCTTGAGCAGGAGCGCACAGCTGTCACCGCCTGAACCATGGACCAACAGGAGACCATTGCACGCATCGAATCCGCGCTCGCGGACCTGCGTCCCTTTTTGGAGGCGGACGGTGGCAACATCACCTTGGAGGAGGTGACCGGTGATGGCATCGCCCGCGTACGGCTGCACGGCGCTTGTACGAACTGTGCCATGAGCACCATGACCATGAAGGCCGGCGTGGAGGAGGCCATCAAACGCGTGGCCCCGCAGATCAAGGCCGTGGAGGCCGTGAACCTGGGAGCGGTGGTGTGAGCGGTCGAACTTCAATGGCCCTCGCTTGTTCAACAGGGACGGTGTGACCGGCATCACGCCCCACCCACCCCCCCGCGCCTACCTTTGCGGCGCATTTCCCCATGGAAACTCCCACCCGGACCAAGACCGTCGAGGAACGACGCAACGTGGTCATCCTCTTCGCTGGCGACAGCGGTGACGGCATCCAGCTCACCGGCACCCAGTTCACCGACACCAACGCGCTGTTCGGCAACGACGTCAGCACCTTCCCCAATTTTCCCGCCGAGATCCGCGCACCGCAGGGCACCCTCGCCGGTGTGAGCGGCTACCAGCTCCACTTCGGAAGCACCGAGATCTTCACGCCCGGCGACCAGTGCGACGTGCTGGTGGTGATGAACGCCGCCGCCCTCAAGGCCAACCTGGGCAAGCTCAAGAAGAGCGGCATCATCATCGCCAACAGCGATGGCTTCGATGCCAAGAATCTGCGCCTGGCCGGCTACATCGACCAGCAGGACCCGCTCACCGACGGCACCCTGGCCAACTACACCGTGCATGCGGTGGACGTGACCAAGATGACCCGCAATGCCCTGGCGGACACCACCCTGGGCATGAAGGAGAAGGACCGCTGCAAGAACATGTTCGTGCTGGGCTTCATCAACTGGATGTTCAGCCGGAGCCTGGAGAACAGCGAACGGTTCCTTCAGGAGAAGTTCGGGAAGAAGCCGGAGCTGCTCGATGCCAACCGCCGGGCGCTGCTCGCTGGCTTCAACTACGGCGACACCAGCGAGACCTTCACCACGCGCTTCGATGTGCGTCCGGCACCGCTGCCCAAGGGCACCTACCGCAGCATCACCGGCAACCAGGGCATCGCACTGGGGCTCGTCGCTGCGGCGCAGAAGGCCGGGCTCGACATGTTCTACGGGAGCTATCCCATCACGCCGGCCAGCGACATCCTGCACGAACTGGCCCGCCACAAGAATTTCGGCGTGAAGACCTTCCAGGCCGAGGATGAGATCGCGGCGATCTGCTCGGCCATCGGCGCCAGCTATGGTGGTGCGCTCGGTGTTACGGCCAGCAGCGGGCCGGGCATCGCGCTGAAGGGCGAAGCGATGGGGCTTGCCTTCATGCTGGAGATCCCGCTGGTGATCGTGAACGTGCAACGCGGAGGTCCCAGCACGGGTCTGCCCACGAAAACGGAACAAGCGGACCTCTGGCAGGCCATCCACGGCCGCAACGGCGAGGCGCCCATCCCCGTGCTGGCCGCCAGCAGCCCCACGGATTGCTTCGAGATGGCCTTTGAGGCCGTGCGCATCGCCGTGGAGCACATGACGCCGGTGATCCTGCTCAGCGACGGCTACATCGCCAATGGTGCGGAGCCTTGGCGTTTTCCGCAGGCGAGCGACCTGCAGGCCATCACCCCGCCGTTCGCAGCTCCGCGCACGAACGACGAGCAGGAGAAGTTCCTTCCGTACAAGCGGGATGGCAAAGGCGTCCGTCCCTGGGCCGTGCCCGGCATGAAGGGCCTGCAGCACCGCATCGGCGGCATCGAGAAGGAGGACGGCACCGGCAACATCAGCTACGAACCGCTGAACCACGAGAAGATGGTGCGCCTGCGGGCCGAGAAGGTGCGCAAGGTGGTGGAGGGCGTTCCTCCGCTGGACCTGAGCAATGGCGTGGAGAGCGGTGACCTGCTCATCCTCGGCTGGGGCAGCACCTACGGCGCCATCAAGACGGCCGTGAACGAGCTCTGCGCCGAAGGCCAGTGCGTGGGCCATGTGCACCTGCGCTACCTGTTCCCCTTCCGCAAGGAGCTGGGCGAGCTGATCTCCCGCTTCAAGCGCGTGCTGATACCCGAGATGAACAGCGGCCAGCTCCGCCAGCTCATCCGCGCCGAGTTCCTCGTGGATGCCAAAGGCCTGAACAAGATCCAGGGCATGCCCTTCACCGCAGCGGAGATCAAGGCCGCCGCGCTCGAACACCTCAAGCAATGACCACCGCCACCGAAGTGATCAACGGCAGCAGTGCCCCTGCGAAACTGGACTATGCCTCCGACCAGGAGGTGCGCTGGTGTCCCGGCTGCGGCGACTATTCCATTCTGAAGCAGGTGGAGACCGTGCTCAAGGAGAAGGGTCTCCCGAAGGAGGACATCGTGTTCATTAGTGGCATCGGCTGCAGCTCGCGCTTCCCATACTACCTGGACACCTTCGGCATGCACAGCATCCATGGCCGTGCACCCGCCATCGTCAGCGGCCTGCGCGCCGTGCGTCCCGACCTCAGCGTGTGGATGATCACCGGCGACGGTGACTCGCTCAGCATCGGCGGCAACCACCTCATCCACCTGCTGCGCCGCAACGTGGACGTGAACGTGCTGCTCTTCAACAACGAGATCTACGGCCTCACCAAGGGGCAGTACTCGCCCACCTCGCCCGAAGGCGCCGTGACGAAGAGCACGCCCATGGGCAGCGTGGACCATCCCTTCAACCCGCTTGCCCTGTGCAAGGGCGCCGATGCCACCTTCCTGGCCCGCGCCATGGACCGCGACCCCAAGCACCTGCGCGAGGTCCTGCTGGCCGCCGATGCACATCGCGGCACCAGCCTCATCGAGATCTACCAGAACTGCAACGTCTTCAACGACGGCGCCTTCGAGGTCTTCACCGAGAAGGCCAGCAAGCCCTTCCACACGCTCTTCGTGGAGCACGGCAAGCCGCTGGTCTTCGCCAATGGCACCAAGGGCATCAAGCTCGACGGCATGACGCCGGTGATCGTGGACCTCACCGATGGCACCGCCACCCTGGCGGACCTCTGGGTGCACGACCAGCACGACAGCTTCAAGGCCAGCATCCTGGTGCGTCTCTTCGAGGACCCGCGCCACGAGGGGGCCATGCCGCGGCCCTTCGGTGTGTTCTATGTGGCGCAACGTTCCACGGTGGAGGAGCGCATCAACGAGCAGGTGACGCAGGCCAAGGCGAAGAAGGGGGTGGGTGATCTGGATGCGTTGCTGCGCGGGGAGCGCACGTGGACGATCGGGTGAATGTCGAACAGGCATCCTGCCTGTTCACCGCTACGATCGGCCCTGTGCCATACCGGTTGCATGACCCAGGTGTAACGGATCAAGCTCGATGTTGGCGGTATTGTCGAAGGTGTATCGACTAGCATGATCGCATTGGCACGCCATATCTTTGATGTGGAAGCACTTGCCATGACCACCGCAGCACTCAAAAAGAGGATCAAGGCCCTTGTGGACAAGGAGACCAATGATCGCAAGCTCGACAACGTGCTGGCCATGTTCGAGTCGACCGGTATGAGTGCCTCGGACCGCAGGGTCATTGGAGAGGCTGTCGCAGCATCCGAGGCAGACTACCGTGCAGGCCGCTTCGTGAGCGGCACGGAAGCCCGAAAGCGTGCGAAGCGAACGCTGAAGCGGAAGCGAGCGGCCTAGTGCTGTGCTGATGAAGAGGCCGCTGCGGCTGGATGTGTCCAACACAGCGCTCAAGTGTTTGGACGACCTCCTCACCGCGTGGCGCACCTACCATTCCGATGAGCGTGTGGAAGAACTGGTCGATGAGCTCTACGACCAGGCCGAATGGCTATGCGTCTATCCCCGTGCTGGGGCGGTGGAGGAGTGGTTGAACAAAGGACGATTCCAGTACCGGCGATGGGTTGTCGGTCATTTGAAGATCATTTACCGGGTGACGAGGACGGCCGTACGTGTGACCGACTTCTTCGATAGCAGGCAGGATCCGAAGAAGATGAAGGGTTAGTTGTACCGATAGGGAGACTCTCCTTCAGTTGGAGCATCCCCCCCCAACAAGGGAACACCACCGCCATCAACGCACTCCTGAACTCCTCCCTTCACGCCCGCGCCTCTTGCCGTTTCGCTTCCAACTCCATCCACTCCAAGTGCCGGGCCTGTTCCACCAGGTCGCTCACCAAGGAGGCTTGTCACATGTGTTTCCGCACCATGCGTTCCACCTTGGGCAGATGCGCATAGAGCTTCACAAGGGCCTTGTGCTGTGGCCCTGATCGCAGTTGGCTGATGATCTCCTGGTCGCTCATCGGGATCCGTCTTTAACCCTTGATGCGGGAAGAACGGAAAGGTGACCCTCCATCTTTCCCACTGTCCCAAGTTCGACCTTTGCGCGGATCATCCGTTCATGCGCCGCCTCGCCACGCTGTTCCTCATCCTTGTGATCGGTGCAGCCTCCAGCGCCACCCACGCCCAATCCTTCGACCTGGAGCAGTTCGATCAACTCTTCCGCCCTCGGCTGCGGCTGGATGCGCGGTATACGCCCGGCGTGGCCTTCACCGACCGACCAGGGAGCTTCGAGGAGCGTTCGGCCACCGGGGTGCTCACCATTCCGCTGTGGAAGAAGTGGACCGCCGGCGTGGAGTTGAACCTGCTGGGCGATGGCTGGAAAGAGCTGCTCAAGAACAGTGTGCGCGTGCGGGCGTCGCAGGTGTTGCTCAATGCACGGTACACGCCGCGTGAACTGCGCATCGGTGATGAGCAGCATACGTTGCGCTCCGCATCCATCGGCGCCTTGGGCATCAGCCTCACGAAGAAGTATCGCGTGCTGTTCTGGAGCGTGAACGCGAACGTGAGCGAGGCGGCTGCCACACTGGATCAAGCGGTGCCGCGCTTCAATGGCATCATCGGCAAGATGCAGGTGAAGGGCCTGCGCCGGCAGGTGTTCTACGGACTGGCCGTGTCGGCGAGCGATGGCTTGAACCTTCCGCTGCCCTTCGTGGGCGGACAGGAGCCGATGGGAGAGCGCTGGAGCTTCCAGTACATCCTGCCGGTGCAGCTGGCCGTGGGCTACAAGGCGTCGCAACGCACGCGTCTGCTGGTGGGCGTTGGCGCCGATGGGTTCCGAAGTGGCATCACCTTGGGCGATGAACGGGTGAACCTGAACTACACCGCGCTGCGCAGCTTCATCAACGTACGGCACAAACTGTCCAACACGCTTCAGCTGCGTGCCGAGGTGAACGGCCTGCCCGTCCATGCGCTGCGCATCCCCGATGCGAACAAGGACCTGCAACGCTACCCCGTCGACGCCGGGGTCAACGTGGTTGTGGGCATGAACATCTTCTTTGGCGAAAGCACACTGGAGCGCATCCTGGACGATGTGCTGAAGTGATCGCGGTGTGGTGGCTGCTCAGCGTTTCAGCTCAGCAGGAATGAGGCACACGGGGATCGGATCCATCTTGTGCCGGTTGGCAGCGCGTCGTTTGTCGAAGATGGAAAGCACATGTTGCTGGCGCTCGCTGAGGCCTTCGGTGCTGCCCCCGTTGTCGCGCAGGTCCATGGCCCATTCCAGCTCGGGATAGCTTGCGCCGATCTGGTCCTCATCGGTGCGGCTGTCGCCGAAGAGCCCATCGGTGGGTGCAGCGTCGAGGATGCTCTGCACGATGCCCAGTTCCCGTGCCACGGCACACACCTCGCTCTTGGTGAGGTCCGCGATGGGGGAGAGGTCCACGCCGCCATCGCCGTACTTGGTGAAGAAGCCCACGCCGAAGTCCTCGATCTTGTTGCCGGTGCCCGCCACCAGGTAGCCATGCACCCCGGCCAGGTAGTAGAGGGTGGTCATGCGCAGGCGGGCGCGTGTGTTGGCCAGCGCGAGTTGATGGGTGGCCTCGTTGGCACTGTCGGGCAGCGCACGTTCCAAGGTGTCGAAGGTGGGTGTGAGGTCGATGCGTTCGAGGACCACATTGCCATGTGACCCCTGGAGTCGAGCCACATGTTCAAGCGCACGGGTCACGTGGCTCCTGGCCTGGTGGATGGGCATTTCCACGCACAGGGTGTGCAGGCCGGTACGTGCACAAAGGGCGCTGGTGACCGCGCTGTCTATGCCACCACTGACCCCCACCACGAAGCCGCGCTGGCGGTTGGTGGTGCAATAGTCCTTCAGCCAGTTGGTGATGTGGTCGATGACCGCTGCTGTCCTCATGGTGTAAAAATGCGAAGCCCCGACCATGTGTTCATGAACGGGGCTTCGTTGGACATGCCGTCCGTGTCAGAAGAACATGCCCAGGGTCAGCTCCAGGTAATTGTTCAGGATGCGGGCCTTCTTGTCCACACCGGCATCGAAATTGGCGATGTTGGTGAAGCCGTTGTTGTACGTGATCCCGAAGAGCAGGCTGGTATTGCCGCTGAAGTTGTACTCCGCGCCAGCGCCCACCACGAGACCTGCCCTGAACAGGTTGATGTCATCCTGGATGTTCTCGTTCTCCAGCTCCTCGAACTTCTCCACCAGCGTTGGGGCGTTCTGGAAGTATACCGGAGTTACCATGTCGGCCTTTGCCCGGATATTGAATCCGGCACTGAACCCCACCTGGGCGAAGTAGCGCATGTATCCGATCTCATTGGTCATCAGCTTGACGGTCAACGGGAGTTCGATGTACTGTAACTTGTACGTCGTTTCCAGTTCGCGGAGCAGCGTGTTCGTCTGCCCCGGCTCCGAGAAATAGCTGAAGTCCGAGGAAGTCTTGCCGCCTGTCTGGTTCAGGCTCAGGCCGGTCGCGAAGCGGTAGTTGCCGGTGCTCCCGATCGGGAATTCGGCCATCAGCCCGAAGGTATAACCAAAGGTGTTGCCGGAGGCCTTGATGCCCTTGGTCTCTGAGCGCAGCATGGACAGGTTGGGGCTCAGCTTCAGTCCAAAGCGAACACCCACATCGTCCTGTGCGAGGAGCGACGGTGCGGTGAAAAGAGCAGTGGCCATCATCACAAGTACCGTTCCCACGGTACGGTGCAGCGGGGTCTTCATAGTTTTGGGGCTCATTTTCGAACGCTCAAAGGTAAGCTGTTGAACACACGCGCTTCGTTCCTCTCCCTGGGTGCTCTGGTTTTGCTGTGGACGTCGTGCACACGCAGCGGTCACACCACCATCGATGCGGGCGACGTGCAACTGCATCTGCCCATCGAACGGCTGGATAAGGCGCTGTTCCATGCCGATACGGCCCGGTTCCAGCATGCCTTGCACAAAGCGCATGCCGCAACGGGCACGTTCTTCCGCCTTTACGTGGAGCATATCCTGCAAGGCCCTCCGCTGGAGGATCCGATGATGCCCCTCATGCTCCGCGCCTTCGTGGAGGATCCTGATTGGCGAAGTGTGCAACATGCCGCAGACAGTGTGCTGGGGGACCTGGTGCAGGAGCAACGGGCCTTCGAGGAAGCCTTTGCGCGGCTGAAGGTGGTCTTCCCGGACAGCATCACCCCGCGGCTGATCGCTTTCAACTCGGGCTTCAACTACGGGCTTTTTCCCACGGACAGTGTGCTCGGTTTCGGAGTGGAATGGTTCGTGGGGAGTACGCATCCCGTGGTGGCCCGTCTCGCGCCTGAAGCCTTTCCACAGTTCATGAAGCAACGCATGGTGCCCGCCATGCTGGTACCCAGCGCAGTGAAGGGGTGGCTGTTGGTGCATTATGCGCAACCCACGGGCGGCATGGACCTGTTGACCAACCTGGTGGAGACCGGCAAGGTGATGGCCCTGCTCGATGCGTTGCTGCCTGACACCGAGCCTTATCTGAAGTTCGCCTTCACCCCCGAGCAGCTCGCCTGGTGCGAAGCCAACGAAGCGCTGGTCTGGCGCGAACTGGCCGGACGCGAGCTGCTCTTCAGCAAGAAGGCCGATGACATCGGGCGCATCATGAACGATGGTCCGTTCACCAACGGCTTTCCGCGTGAAAGCCCCGGTCACATCGGTGAGTGGATCGGCTACCGCATGGTGATCAACCACCTGGAGGCGAACCCAGGCACCACCTTTGCCGAACTGTTCAGCATCCGCGACCCCAATACCATCCTGAAAAGCTACCGTCCGCGGTGAACCCGGGCACCTGAACCGACCACCCCATGAAGACCTCCGAGATCAAGTTGAGCGTGCAGTTGGATGAGAACAAGGTGCCCGAGCGCATCGATTGGGAGGCGGAGGATGGTGCCACGCGCAGCACCAGCAAGGCCGTGCTGTTGTCGCTTTGGGACGAGCAGGAACGCAACACGCTGCGCATCGATCTGTGGACGAAGGAGATGACCGTGGAAGAGATGAAGGCCTTCTTCCACCAGAACATCCTCACCATGGCCGATACGTTCGAGCGAGCCACGGGCGAGGGCAAGATGGCGGCACAGATGCGTGACTTCGCGAGCTACTTCGCGGAGCACATGCTGCCGGAGTTGAAGAAGTGAGCGCATCATGCGCTAATGGCCTGACGCTGCCGGCCACTCGTTCTTAAGCGAGAACGATCGGTGGTCGGGGACGGATGGCCGACAGCCTGCAGCCAATGGTTGGAGGCCACCAGCATGCTCAATCGCTCCAACCCTGGTTCACCTCTTCAATGAACTGAAGCAGCTCGTCACGGCCTTTTGAGGTCTCCGAACTGGTGATGAAGACGGGTGGCAGCTCCTCCCACGTCTCTTTCAGTTTGCGCTTGAACTGGGCCACATTGCTATCCACCTTCGGGCCCTTCAGCTTGTCGCTCTTGGTGAACACGATGCTGAAGGGAATGCCGTTCTCGCCCAACCACTGCACCATGTCGAGGTCGTTCTGCTGGGGCTCCAGGCGTGAGTCGACAAGGAGGAACACGTTCTGCAGGCTTTCCCGCTCCTTCAGGTAGGTCTGGATCATCTTCTCCCACACGGCGCGTTCGGCCTTGCTGGCCTTGGCAAAACCGTAGCCTGGCAGGTCTGCCAGCATCCACGGGCGTTTGCTGGTGAGGGTACCCTCCACCCGGAAGTGCTCCACGTTGCGGGTGCGGCCGGGTGTATTGCTCACGCGTGCCAGCTTGTTGATGTGGCAGAGCATGTTGATCAGCGAGCTCTTGCCCACGTTGCTGCGGCCGATGAAGGCGTACTCCGGCAGGTTGGGCGCTGGCCAGTCCTTTGCGGTGCGTCCGCTGGTCAGGTGCTGTGCGAGGAGCGCTTTCATGGGGGGCGAGTAGTGCGTGGTGATCGGCGAGCGAATTGCTGCCTCCGAAATGTCGATCAGCTGGCATTCACTCGCCGATCACTGCATCATGCATCATCAGCCCAAGGTCTTCCCGAGCCATTTGTCCGCGATGGCATTGAATTCGTCGGGATGTTCCATCATGGCGGCGTGCCCACAGTTGTCGATCCAGAACAGCTCACTGTGCGGGATGAGGCTATGGAACTCTTCGGCCACATGGGGTGGGGTGATTGTATCCTGCCGGCCCCAGATAAGGCATACGGGCATCTTCAGGTTCGGCAGGTCCTTGGCCATGTTGTGGCGGATGGCGCTCTTGGCGAGGGAGAGTATGCGGATGAGCTTGGCCTTGTCGTTCACCGTTACGTAGCATTCCTCCACCAGGTCGTCCGTGGCATGCCTGGGGTCGTGGAAGGTGAGGGCGATCTTCTTGCGCAGGTATTCCTTGTCCTCGCGGCGGGGGAAGCTGCCACCGAAAGCGTTCTCATACAGTCCACTGCTGCCGGTGAGGGTGAGCGTGCGCACGGTGGCCGCGTGCTTGGTGCAATAGACCAATGCCACATGCCCACCGAGGGAATTGCCCAACAGGTTCACTTCGTGCAATCCCTTGTGTTTGATGAAACGGTCCAGGAAGTCGGCCAGTGCCGGCACGTTGGTGTTCAACATGGGCAGGGTATACAGCGGCAACATCGGCATCAGCACCCGGTAACGACCACCGAAGTGCCTGATGGGTCCTTCGAAGTTGCTCAGTGCGCCGAACAGGCCGTGCAGGAAGATCAGGGGAGGGCCTTCCCCCACATCGATGTAGGTGAATTCGCCCTCGCGCTTCAGGTGTGCTTCGTTCGCCATGCGTTCCGACCAAAGGTAGAAGCTGTGCCGGATGGTGTTCCTCCCATACCGGCATGTTAGCCGCAGCGCACTGTGCATAACGCGGATGTGGACCGTTGCGGCGGATGTGGCCGGTCCGGGCGGCCGCCAAGTGGTGAGCGCCCTCACCACCCGGATGATGCAGGTGGGGACGGTGCCCCCCCCATTTCCCCACCAAGCCCCACCACAGGCTTGCACACATCGCTCTGTTGATCATTAAGTCCTTGAGGGACAGGCGATGGAAGAGGGGCTTGGATCTTTGGCGGATCGTTCATGAAGGGTGCTTACCGGGTGGGCGTGGGTGGTCGGTGTGTTCATAAGCCTCCCACTTCCTCCCACCTCCAAATGCCCCGATTTTCAAGCCTGTTGCGGAGGTGTGACAACTTTTACACACCTTCGCCGTTGAAGATTTATCAACAAAGGGGCAAAAACGGGGGAGATCGTGGGAATAAGTGGGTGACCTGACCTACTTTCGCGACCATTCCGGCCTGCATGCACCATGCTGAACCTGCTCGGGGAGTACCCATCCACCTTGGACGCCAAGAGCCGTGTGCTCTTGCCTGCCGCGCTGAAGAAGCAGCTCGGTGGGGAGGAGTCCAAGGGGTTCGTGGTGAACCGCGACGTGTTCAGCGAGTGCCTCGTGCTCTATCCCATGGAGGAGTGGAACAGGACGAGCGCCGAAGTGCGCCGCCTCAACCGCTTCGATCCGGAGAACGTGGAGTTCATTCGGCGCTTCCTCAATGGAGCCACGCCGCTCGAGCTCGACGCCAACGGACGGCTGCTCATTCCCAAGTCACTGATGGTCCATGCTCGCCTCGAGAAGGACATCGTGTTCACGGGCATGGGCGATCGCATCGAGATCTGGAGCGAGGCGCTTCACAAGGATGCATTGGGCGGGAACGTGGACTTCAAGTCACTGGCTGCGAAAGTGATGGGCGGGAAGCCTAAAGCCAATGATCAATGAGTATCACGACCCCGTTCTTTTACAAGCCTGTCTTGACGGATTGAACATCCGCCCCGATGGCGTTTATGTGGACGCCACCTTCGGCGGCGGGGGCCACAGCAGGGCCATCCTCCAACGCCTCGGTCCCCGCGGCCGCCTGATCGCCTTCGACCGCGATCGCGACGCCTGGGCCAACGCCATCGATGACGACCGTTTCACCTTGGTGCGCTCCGACTTCCGCTGGATGCGCAACCACCTGCGCTTCCTGCATGCGCTGCCGGTGAACGGCCTGCTCGCCGACCTGGGGGTCAGCAGCCATCAGTTCGACACCGGTGCCCGCGGGTTCAGCTTCCGCTTCGATGGTCCGCTCGATATGCGCATGGACCACCGCGCCAAACGCACGGCATCACAGCTGCTGCGCGATCTGGACGAAGCGGCGCTCACCCACCTGCTCCGCACCTACGGCGAAGTGGACGGTGCGCACCGCGTGGCGCGTCAACTGGTGAAGGCCAACGCGCAGACGCGCATCGGGACCACCCTGCAGCTCGTGGACGCTCTGAAGCCCGTGACCCCACGCGCCAAGGAGAGCACCTTTCTCGCCCAGGTCTTCCAAGCCCTGCGCATCGCAGTGAACGATGAACTCGGCTCGCTTGAAGCCTTGCTGAAGCAGAGCGCGGAGGTGATCGCACCTGGTGGCATGCTGGTGATCATGAGCTACCACAGCCTCGAGGACCGCCTGGTGAAGAACTGGATGCGCAGCGGTGACCTCGGTGGTGTGGAGACCAAGGACCTCTACGGCAACCGCACGCGACCGTTCAATCCGACAAGCAACAAGGCGATCCAACCAACGGACGAAGAGATCACCATCAACCCCCGGGCCCGCAGTGCCCGGCTCAGAATCGCAGAACGCACGTGAACAAGTTGCGCGAACAGAAGGAAGAGACCACCGCGAAGCCCTCCAAGGCCGGGCAAAGGGGGGGTGCGCGCCTGCCCGGTGGCTTCATCAGCGTGCTCAATGGCACGTTCCTCACGCGCGAACGAGTGCTCGGCAACATGCCATTCATCCTCTTCTGTGCCGCGGTGATGATCGTCTACATCGCCTATGGCTATCACACCGAGCGCGTTGTGCGCGACCTCGATCGCAGTGGTGCCGAACTGAAGGAACTGCGCTCGGAGTACATCACCGTGCGTGCCCAGCTGGAAAAGCGCGAGCAGCAGAGCCAGGTCGCCGCTGGCATCGGTGCGCTTGGTCTGCGCGAAAGCCGTGTGCCGCCAGTGAAGGTGGAGGTGAGCGAACGTGAACTCAACAAGACCCGCACACCCTGATGGACACCAAGCAGCTGCGGGCCCGGGCGAACATCATCTACCTGTTGATGGTGGTGTTCGCGGGTGCCATCGCGGTGAAGCTCTTCACCATCCAACTGCTGGAGGGTGACAAGTGGCGCGCCAAAGCGGAACAGGTGAGCACCACCTACCGCACCGTGCAGCCCGATCGCGGGCACATCTACAGTGAGGATGGGCGCCTGCTGGCCACCAGTGTTCCCGAATACGATGTGCGCATGGACATGGCGGCCGATGCGCTCACCGATGAGCTGTTCAACGCCCACGTGGATTCGCTGGCCTGGCACCTGGCGCAGCTTTTCGGCGATCGCACCGCTGCTGATTACGAACGTGATCTGCGGCAGGCTCGTGCACGGCGCGAACGCTACCACCTGGTGAAGCGCAAGGCCGATCACACGCAGGTGCAACAGTTGCGCACCTTTCCGCTCTTCCGCCTGGGTCGTTACAAGAGCGGTCTGGTCACTGAGAAGCGCACGGTGCGTGTGCGCCCGTTCGGCCGTTTGGCGGCCCGTACCGTGGGCTATGTGCTGCGCGACAGCAACATGGTGGGGTTGGAGGCTGGTTACGACAAGTGGTTGAAGGGTACCACCGGCCGCCGGTTGGAGCGCCGCCTGGCGGGTGGTGTGTGGATGCCCATTGATGATGGCGAGGGCGTGGATCCTGTTCCGGGAACCGACATCCATGCCACCATCGACATCAACCTGCAGGACGTTGCCGATGCGGCCCTCGAACGGCAGTTGCGGAAGCATGGTGCTCAGTACGGCTGTGTGGTGGTGATGGAGGTGGCCACCGGCAAGATCAAGGCCATCAGCAATCTCATGAAGAGCAGTGACAGCACCTACACCGAAGGGCTGAACCACGCCATCGCCGAAGCCACCGAGCCGGGCTCCACCTTCAAGCTCGCATCGCTCCTCGTGGGCATCGAGGATGGACTGATCGACCCGTTGGACACGGTGAACACGAACGGTGGCAAGGTGAAGTTCCGCGACCGCTGGATGCACGACTCACATGAAGGTGGCTACGGCCGCATCACGGTGGAGCGTGCTTTGGAGGTCTCGTCCAATACAGGCATCAGCCTGGCTGTCACCAAGGCCTACGGCGACAAGCCGAAGCAGTTCATTGAAGGCCTGCGCCGCATGGGACTCCACCAGCCTTCGGGGGTGATGATACCCGGGGAACCCGTGCCAACGCTGCGTGGACCAGGCGAGAAAGGCTGGAGCGGTGTGAGCCTGCCCTGGATCAGCATCGGATACGAGACGCTGTTCACTCCGCTCCAGATCCTGACCTTCTACAATGCGGTGGCCAACCAAGGCCGCATGATGCAGCCCTACCTGGTGGAGCGTGTGTCGCGCAATGGCCGTACCATGAAGTCCTTTGAGCCGGTCGTGCTCAACGAGCGCATCGCCTCTCCCCGCACTCTGGAGGTGGCACACCGCATGCTCGTGAACGTGGTGGATACCGGCACGGCAACGAACCTCAAGGGCGCGCATTTCCGCATTGCGGGCAAGACCGGCACGGCGCAGATCGCACGTCAGGGTGGCTACAAGCAGCACGGGGTGAGCTATCAGGCGTCGTTCGCCGGCTACTTCCCCGCCGATGCGCCCAAGTACAGCTGCATCGTGGTGGTGAACGGTCCCACGATGAGCGGCTACTACGGCAATGTGGTGGCGGGTCCCATCTTCAAGGAGATCGCGGACAAGATCTACAGCAACCGCCTGGAGCTGCAGCAGCCAACGCAACTCGCGGCCGTGGACCAACGTCGCATGCCGGTGAGCCTGAGCGGGCACGCCGGTGATCTGCGTGTGGCCTTGGAAGGCCTCGGGCTTCCCGTTCAGGTGCAGGGCGATGCGCAATGGGTGACCACACAGGCCGCGGACAGTGCGGTGGTGCTGGCGCCGCGCGGCATTCCCGAGCCCGGCATGGAGCGCGTGCCCAATGTGCTCGGCATGGGGCTGAAGGACGCGCTCTTCCTGCTGGAGAACGCTGGTCTGCGGGTGCGCGTAGCCGGCAATGGCATGGTGAAACGACAATCCATCCTGCCCGGCAGTACGGCACGTGCGGGTACCACCATCCTCATCGAACTGACATGAAGCTGCTGAAGGACATCCTCTACAAGGTCCGCATCGAGCAGGTGGTGGGTTCGACCAACACGGCGGTGGAGCATCTCGCCTTCGACAGCCGCGTGGTCACGGCGTTCACGGCCTTCGTGGCCACGCGCGGAACGCAGGTCGATGGACACGCCTTCATTGACAAGGCCCTGGCAGCAGGGGCGGTGGCCGTCATCTGCGAAACACTTCCCGCAGAACTCAAGGAGGGCATCACCTACGTGCGCGTTCCCGACGCAGCCGAGGCGTTGGGTCTGATGGCGGACAACTTTCACGACCAGCCCTCGCGCAAGTTGAAGCTGGTGGGCATCACCGGCACCAATGGCAAGACCAGCACGGCCACCCTCCTGTTCCGCCTGTTCCGTGCGCTCGGCTACAAATGCGGTCTTATCAGCACGGTTGAGGTCCGCATCGGTCAGCGCACCATTCCCAGCACGCACACCACGCCCGATGCCGTGCGCGTGAACGAGCTCCTGGCGGAGATGGTGGCCGAAAAGGTCACGCACTGCTTCATGGAAGTGAGCTCGCACAGCGTGGTGCAGCAGCGCATTGCCGGCTTGCACTTCGCCGGTGCCGTGTTCACCAACATCACCCACGACCACCTCGACTACCACGGCACGTTCGATGCCTACATCAAGGCCAAGAAGGGCTTCTTCGATGTGCTGCCTGCCTCCGCTTTTGCACTGGTGAACGCCGACGATGTACACAGTGGGGTGATGGTGCAGAACACGAAGGCCACCAAGCGCTCCTTCGCGGTGAAGGGCATGGCCGACCACCGTGCGCGCATCGTGGAGAACCAGCTGACAGGCCTGCACCTGAACATCGACGGGCACGATCTGTACGCCCGGTTGATCGGTGAGTTCAATGCGAGCAACCTGCTTGCCGTGTATGCCGTGGCCGTGCTCTTGGGCGAACCGGTGATGAACGTGCTCACGGCCCTGAGCGATCTGGAGCCGCCGCGCGGACGCTTCCAGATCGTGCGCAGTTCCACCGGCATCATTGGCATTGTTGACTATGCGCATACGCCTGATGCGTTGAAGAACGTGCTCAGCACCATCAACGAGGTGTGTGGTGAGCATGAGCAGGTGATCACCGTGGTGGGTTGTGGTGGCGACCGTGACCGCGCCAAACGGCCGGTGATGGCGCGCATCGCTGTGGAGCTGAGCGCACAGGTGGTGCTCACCAGCGACAACCCGCGCAGTGAGGACCCGATGGTCATTCTCAATGAGATGCGCGCGGGCATCGCACCGGGCGATGCGGCGCGCACCTGGGTGAACCCCGACCGTCGTGAGGCGATCCGACAAGCCGTGGGCATGGCGCGCCCCGGTGATGTGGTGCTGCTTGCAGGTAAAGGGCATGAGACCTACCAGGAGGTGCAGGGTGTGAAGCACCCCTTTGACGATGTGGCCGTGCTGAAGGAAACCCTTGAACTGCTGCACAAGTAATGCTGTACCACCTCTTCGATAGCATCGGTGCGGGCATCCCGGGAGCAGGGGTGTTCAACTACATCTCGTTCCGGGCGGCCATGGCAGTCTTCGTCTCGTTGCTCATCTCGCTGTGGTGGGGCCAGGGGATCATCGGTCTGCTGCGCCGGCTCCAGGTGGGAGAGACCGTGCGCGATCTGGGTCTCGAGGGGCAACTGCAGAAGCAGGGTACGCCCACGATGGGTGGACTGATCATCCTCTCCGCCACCATCATTCCCACGCTGCTCTTCGCCAAGCTGAACAACATTTACATCATTCTGCTGCTGGTGAGCACGGTTTGGCTGGGGCTCATCGGCTTCCTCGACGACTACATCAAGGTCTTCAAGAAGGACAAGCGCGGCCTGGCCGGCAAGTTCAAGGTGGTGGGGCAGGTGGGGCTCGGCATCATCATCGGTGCGACCGTCTACTTCCACCCCGAGATACGTACCCGCGTGGAAGTTCCCGAGGTGCTGGCCGAACAGCTCGATCCGGCGGAGATCCACACGATCACCGAGGATGATGGCACGGTGCACTACATGCTCAACCGGAAGTCGCCGAACACGACGATCCCCTTCGTGAAGGATAATGAGTTCAACTACTCGTCCATCCTGGGCAAGCTCTTCGGCAACGAGGCGCGCCGCTACACCTGGGTCGTCTACATCCTCGTGGTGATCTTCATCATCACGGCTGTCAGCAACGGCGCCAACATCACCGATGGTGTGGACGGTCTCGCCACCGGGACATCGGCGATCATCGTGCTCACGCTGGGCATCCTGGCCTATGTGAGCGGCAACATCGTCTTCGCGCACTACCTCGACATCATGTACATCCCCGGCTCGGGTGAACTGGCGGTGTTCATCGGCGCGCTGCTCGGGGCCTGCATCGGCTTCCTCTGGTACAATGCCTATCCGGCCCAGGTCTTCATGGGTGATACCGGCAGTCTGGCCTTGGGTGGGATCATCGCCACGCTGGCCATCCTGGTGCGCAAGGAGCTGCTCATTCCGGTGCTGTGCGGGATCTTCCTCGTGGAGAACCTGAGCGTGATGATGCAGGTCTCCTGGTTCAAGTACACCCGGAGGAAGTACGGCGAGGGTCGTCGGATCTTCCTCATGTCGCCGTTGCACCACCACTTCCAGAAGAAGGGCATCCACGAGAGCAAGATCGTGTCGCGCTTCTGGATCTTGGGGATCATGCTGGCCGTGCTGTCCATCGTAACCCTCAAGCTGCGTTGATCGGGATGATGCAACGGAGCACATATCCCCTGGTGGTGCTGGGCGCGCAGGAAAGCGGTGTGGGTGCCGCCAAGCTCGCACAGCGCAAGGGTATTGATGTGTTCGTGAGCGATGCCGGTATCATCAAGCCGGACTATCGCGAGGAACTGGAGCGGCTGGGCATTCCCTTCGAAGAGCGCGGCCACACGGCCGAACGCGTGCTTGCAGCGCAGGAGATCATCAAGAGCCCGGGCATCCCCGATACCGCGTCGCTCGTGATGGCCGCAACGCAGCAGGGTATTCCGGTGATCAGCGAGATCGAGTTCGCCTATCGTTATTGCAACGGTCGCATCATCGGCATCACCGGCAGCAATGGAAAGACCACCACCACGCTGCTCACCCATCATATCCTGAAGCGCGCAGGGCTCCATGTGGCACTCGGTGGCAACGTGGGCACCAGCTTCGCCGGGCTCGTCGCTGAAGGTGATCACGACTGGTACGTGCTTGAGCTGAGCAGCTTCCAGCTTGACGGCATCCGTGCGTTCCGTCCGCACATCGCCATCCTTCTGAACATCACGCCGGACCACCTGGATCGATACCAGTACCGCATGGAGAATTATGTCTCCAGCAAGTTCCGCATTGCGATGAACCAGTCCGCAGCGGATCACTTCATCCATTGTGCCGATGACCCGGAGACCGCCAACTGGTTGTCAGGCCATGCCGTGAAGGCTCAGCGCTGGCCCTTCTCCACCGAACGCATCCTGACCCGTGGTGCCTGGCTACAGGACCAGCACATCCACATCACCATCGACCAAACCACCTTCCACATGTCCATCATCGAACTCGCGCTCAAAGGCCGCCACAACGTCTACAACTCCATGGCCGCTGGCATCGCCGCCCGTGTGCTGGAGCTGCGCAATGATGTGGTGCGCGAAAGTCTGAGCGACTTCCAGAACGTGGAGCACCGCCTGGAACATGTGGCCCAGGTGAACGGGGTGGACTTCATCAACGACTCGAAGGCCACCAATGTGAACTCCGCGTGGTACGCGCTGGAGAGCATGGACAAGCCGGTGATCTGGGTGGCCGGTGGTGTTGACAAGGGCAATGATTACGCGTCGCTGCTGCCGCTGGTGAAGAGCAAGGTGAAGGCGCTGGTGTGCCTGGGCAAGGATAACGAGAAGCTGCACAAGGCCTTCGGTGGACTGGTGAAGGACGTGGTGGACGCCGATAGTGCCGAGCAGGCCGTGCTGGCCGCCTACGCGCTCTCGGAGCCCGGTGATGTGGTGCTGTTGAGCCCTGCCTGCGCCAGCTTCGATCTGTTCGTGAATTACGAGGAACGCGGCCGTCGCTTCAAGGCAGCGGTGCGCGCCCTTTGATACCGCATCGCCATGGAACGCGCCAAGAACAACACACCGCATCTGCACCTCGCCGGTGGTCAACTGCTGGAAGCCCGGCGGTCAGGCCTGCTGCACATGCAGGGATCGGCGCACAGCCTCGAGCCGGTGCGCGAACTGGATGGTGTGCGCTACATCAACGACAGCCGTGCAACATTCCTCGATGCCTCACTGGCATCCATTGCCGAGGTGCAGGAGCCCTTGGTGTGGATCGCTGGGGCCTGGAGCGATGAGCTCACCGAAGGGCTCACCCAGGAACTGCTCGGCGACCGTCTGCGTGCCGTGGTGCTCTTCGGCACCGGTCATGACCGACACGCCTTCAGGGACGGCGGCCGTGTGTTCGTGGCCGATGACGTGCGCATGGCTGCGTTCCTGGCCCGCGAGATCGCCCAGGCGGGCGAAGTGGTGCTCTTCAGCCCTGCCTGCCCGAGCGGCAATGGCTTCGCCAACTACGAGGAGCGTGGGGTCGAATTCAAACGTGCGGTGAACGACCTCTGAGCAACACCATGAGCAACTTGATCCATAAGCTCCGCGGCGATCGCGTGATCTGGATGACGGTCCTGTTCCTGGGACTGATCAGCCTGCTCGCCGTGTACAGCTCGATCAGCTCGCTCGCCTTCAAACGGGAGGGCGGAAGTACGCTTCATTTCCTCTTCAAGCATGGGCTCATGCTCGCATCCGGTGGCGCCATCATGTACTACGCGTCCACCCTGCGTTACACCTACTATTCACGCCTTTCGATGCTGGCCATTCCGGTGACGGCGGGGTTGTTGCTGCTTACGCTGCTGCTCGGCTCCAACATCAATGATGCCAGCCGCTGGATCACCATCCCCATCATCAACCAGAGCTTTCAAACGAGCGATCTGGCCAAGGTGGTGCTGGTGGTCTACCTGGCCCGTGTGATCGCCAAGCAGAAGGACCTGGAGTGGACCCTGCGCGACGTGGTGGTGAAGTTGATGGTGCCCGTTGGTGCGATCTGCGGGCTCATCCTGCCCGCCAACTTCTCCACCGCTGCGTTGCTGTTCCTCATCAGTGTGCTTATCATGTTCATCGGCCAGGTGCCGGTGCGACATCTGTTCGTGGTGCTCGGTTCGGCGGTGTTCGCGTTCGTGCTCCTGTTGCTCATCGCCAAGAGCCAGCCCGGTCTGCTGCCGCGCCTCGATACATGGGTCGCCCGTCTGGAGAGCTTCGGTACGGCCGACAGCGATGCCAACTACCAGGTGGAGCATGCCAAGATCGCCATCGCTTCAGGCGGGCTTCTGCCCAATGGTCCCGGCAGCGGGGCCTCGCGCAACTGGCTTCCGCATCCGTATTCCGACATGATCTACGCGTTCATCATCGAAGAATACGGCAGCATCATCGGCGGGCTGGGTCTGCTTTTGCTCTACCTCATCCTGCTCTTCCGTTCCGTGCGCATCGCCGGCCGTGTGGAGAAGCCCTTTGGTGCGCTTGCCGCCGTGGGCCTCAGCCTCATGCTCGTGCTGCAGGCGATGATCAACATGGCGGTCGCGGTGAACCTCGTTCCCGTCACCGGTCAACCGCTGCCCCTGGTAAGCATGGGCGGTACTTCCATCTGGTTCACCAGCCTCGCGGTGGGCATCGTGCTCAGCGTGAGCCGCAGCCTCGAGGAACCTCTTTCGAACACCACCGATGAACAACGCCCACGCACAGCAGCAGCTTAGGGTGATGATCGCCGGTGGAGGCACCGGTGGGCACATCTTCCCGGCCATCGCCATCGCCAATGCGGTGCGCGAGCGGGAGGCCGCCGCCGAGTTCCTTTTCGTGGGTGCGGAGGGCAAGATGGAGATGACCAAGGTTCCAGCTGCGGGATACCGCATCGAAGGGCTTCCCATCCGTGGCTTCCAGCGGGGCAGCATTGTGAAGAACCTCGCACTGCCGTGGCTGCTGTTGCGCAGCATGCTCAAGGCCCGCAAGCTGGTCCGCACCTTCCGTCCGCAGGTGGCCGTGGGTGTGGGTGGCTACGCCAGCGGTCCGCTGCTCGCCGCCGCGCAGCGTATGGGCGTACCCACCCTGATCCAGGAACAGAACAGTTTCCCCGGAAAGACCAACATCCATCTGGCACAGCGTGCACAGCGCATCTGTGTGGCCTATGCCGGCATGGAGCGATTCTTCCCCAAGGAGAAGCTGTTGCTCACAGGCAATCCGGTGCGCTCAGAGGTGGTGCGCCTCACGGGCAAGCGTCCGCGTGGCATGGAGCACTTCGGGCTCGCCGACGATCGTCCGGTGCTGTTCATCACCGGTGGCAGCCTTGGTGCACGGGGCATCAACCGCGGCGCCGAAGCGGCACTTCAACAGTGGAAGGACGCCGGTATCCAGGTGATCTGGCAGACCGGCACACCCTACCTCGCACAGGCACGCGCAGCGGTGGAGACCCTGGGCTACACCGATTGCAAGGTGCTGGAGTTCGTGGACCGGATGGACCTGGCCTACGCCGTGGCCGACCTGGTGGTGGCCCGTGCCGGTGCCATCAGCGTGAGCGAGCTCTGCCTCGTGGAGCGTCCCGCCATCCTCGTGCCGCTTCCCACCGCCGCCGAAGACCACCAGACGCACAATGCACGCGCCCTCACCGATCGCGGTGCGGCCGTGCTGCTACCCGATACGGCTGCAGTGGAGCAACTTGGTCCGAAGGTGATCGAACTGCTGCACGATCCCGCCAGCTTGGAGCGCCTGCGGCGGGCCATCGCAGGACTTGGCACCCACAACGCGGCAGAGGCCATCGCCCAGGAAGTGATCCGACTCGCCCGCATTCCGTCCGCAACCAAGGCCACCGACGCATAGCACATGAGCACACTCAGCGGACATAAGCTCTTCTTCATCGGCATCGGCGGCATCGGCATGAGCGGCCTGGCGCGCTATTTCCGTCGTCGTGGTGCCGAGGTGGCCGGTTACGATCGCACGCCGAGCGAGCTCACCGCCCAGTTGATGGCCGAAGGCATCGAAGTGCAGTTCAGTGAGGATGCGCGCTTGATCCCAACCGACTTCATCGCAGCGCCGGCCTCTGAGGTGATGGTCGTGCGCACACCTGCCGTGCCCACAACAAGCCCGCTGCTGAAGCACTGGGAGGAACGCGGTGCACGCATCCTGAAGCGCGCTGAGGTGCTTGGCATCATCACCCGCGACAAGCCCACCATTGCTGTGGCAGGCACCCACGGCAAGACCACGGTGAGCACCATGATCGCGCACCTGCTCACCGCAGGCGGCGTGAAGTGCAATGCATTCCTCGGAGGCATCGCAGCCAACTATGGCACCAACGTACTGCTGAACGACGATGCCGTGGTGAACGTGGTGGAGGCCGATGAGTACGATCGCAGCTTCCTGCAGCTGTGCCCCACGCAGTCGGTCATCACGGCAATGGACCCCGATCACCTCGACATCTACGGCACAGCCGAAGCGATGTTCGATGCCTATACCCAGTTCGCCATCCAATGCGATGGTCCGTTGCTCGTGCATGAGCGCATCGCCGGCCACTTCAGCGAACGCAGCCAGATGCGCACCTATGCGCTGGGCAGCAGCGGCGAGCCTTCAGCATCCAACGTCCGCGTGGTCAACGGCGCCTATGTGTTCGATCTGCACGCCGAGGGCTGCGTGCTGAAGGACCTGCAGCTGGGCATGCCGGGACGACATAATGTGGAGAACGCCATTGCGGCCTCCACTGTGGCCCTGCGGATGGGCGTGGGCGAGGATCGGTTGCGCGCCGGTCTGGCGAACTTCCGCGGCGTGGCACGTCGCTTCGAGGTGCGTGTGAACAGTGCCAAGGCCGTGTTCATTGACGACTATGCGCACCACCCGAAGGAACTGGACGCCTGCATCGCCAGCGTGCGGGAACTGTATCCGGGACGCCGCATCACCGGTGTCTTCCAACCGCATCTCTTCAGTCGTACCCGCGACCTGGCACCTGAGTTCGCACGCAGCCTGTCCGCACTGGATGAGCTGATCCTGCTGGAGATCTACCCCGCCCGCGAAGAGCCGATCGCCGGCATCACATCCGCCTGGTTGCTGGAACAGGTGCCCATGGCCAACAAGGTGCTCGCCACACGCGACGGGCTCCTCGACCTGCTCGCCGACCGTGCCACGGATGTGCTGGTGACCATGGGTGCGGGCGACATCGATCGTGTGCTGCCCGATCTGGAACGTCTCATCAACCAACGTGTCGAACCATGAGCAAGTGGAAGCGATACATCCGACCGTCCGGGATGCTGCTCGGCCTGCTGGCCATTGTGCTGGCGCTTGGATTCGTGGAACGCAACGCCGACCGAACACCCCTGCACGACCTGCGTGTGAGGGTGAGCGGTGCGGAGGGTGTGCGGTTCATCGACGAGGCCAGCGTTCGTCGCGAAGTGCTCGAGCAGGGCATTGCCGTGATGGGCACCACCCTGGGCGAGGTGGATGAGACGCGCATCGAGGAACGGCTGCGCAGCATTCCATGTGTGGCCAGGGCCGAAGCCTACCACACCATGGATGGAGTGCTGCATGTGAGCGTGGTCCAGCGCGATCCCATCGTGCGTGTGATCAACAGTGACGGGACAGGTTTCTACATTGACAAGGAGGGGTGGACCATGCCCACCGAACTGGCCCATCCCGCCCGTGTGCTGGTGGTCACAGGCGCGCTGAACGAACCAGGTGCCCGTGACGGCGTCATCGACATCCTGGGTAGCGACAGCCTGCGGTCCCGGTTCCTGTCAGATGACATCCATCGCATCGCCACGTTCATTCAGCGCGACCCGTTCTGGGATGCACTCGTCGACCAGTTGGTGGTGCGCGCCGATGGACAGTTCGAACTGGTCCCCAAGGTGGGCGGCCAACGCATCCTCATCGGCGATGGCAGCAGCCTTGAACAGCGCTTCGCCAAGCTCCGGTTGTTCTACGCCAAAGGCATGCCCATGACCGACTGGCGCCGCTATGACCGCATCGACCTGCGCTTCGCCGACCAGGTCGTATGCACCGAACGAAAAATGCCCTAACCCCCCCACAGACCATGGACCAACACCAAGACATCGTGGCCGGCCTTGACATTGGCACGACCAAGATCGCCTGCATCGTCGGGCGCAAGAACGAACAAGGCAAGATCGAGATACTCGGAATGGGCAAGTCGCGCAGCGACGGTGTCAGCCGGGGCGTGGTCGCCAACATCCAGAAGACCGTGGAAAGCATCGTCGCCGCGGTGAAGATGGCAGAGGACAGTGCCGGTGTGGAGATCGGTACCGTGAACGTGGGCATCGCCGGCCAGCACATCCGCAGCATGCAGCACCGCGGCATGAAGATGCGCGAAAGCCTTGAGGAGGAGATCGCACAGAACGACATCGATCAGCTCATTGAGGAGACCTACCGGTTGGTGATGCCGCCCGGTGAGGAGATCATCCATGTGCTGCCCCAGGAGTACATCATCGACAACGAGCAGGGCATCCGTGATCCCATCGGAATGAGCGGTATCCGCATGGAGGCCAACTTCCACATCATCAGCGGCCAGGTGACCGCGGCCCGTAACATCAACAAGTGCGTGCATCGTGCGGGGCTCAATGTCACCGAGCTGATCCTGGAGCCGCTCGCCAGTGCGGATGCCGTGCTGAGCCAGGAGGAGAAGGAGGCAGGTGTGGTGCTGGTGGACATCGGTGGTGGCACCACGGACATCGCCATTTTCTTCGACAACATCATCCGACACACCGCTGTGATCCCCTTCGGCGGCAATGTGGTCACCGAAGACATCCGCCAGGGCTGTGGTATCATGCGTGAGCAGGCGGAGCAGCTCAAGACCAAGTTCGGCAGCGCGCTCGCTTCGGAGAACAAGGACAACGAGGTGGTGTGCATTCCCGGTCTGCGCGGTCGCGACCCCAAGGAGATCAGCCTGCGAACACTGGCGCAGATCATCCAAAGCCGCATGGAGGAGATCCTTGAGCATGTGCACTTCGAGATCAAGAATTCCGGCATGGAAAAGCAATTGATCGCGGGCATCGTGCTCACCGGTGGTGGAGCCCAGCTCAAGCACCTGAAGCACCTCGTGGAGCTGATGACCGGCATGAGCACGCGCATCGGTTATCCCAATGAGCACATTGCCAAGAGCGCTGTGGAGGACGTTACCAGCCCGCTCCATGCCACCGGCGTTGGCCTGGTGATGAAGGGATTCGACTACCTGGAGCGCCACCGCAGCCGAACTTCCGTGGAATCCCGCGCCAACGCCGCCGCCCGCACTCCTGTCAAGGGCCACTCCAAGGGCCTGCTCGGAGGACTGTTGGACAGCGTGATGAACGGCGCAAGCAACCTGCTCAAGGAGGACGAGATCTGAGCTGTCAGATACACCCCTATCAACAACCGACCAATCCCCCCAACAATGAAATTCGACATCCCCCAGGAGCTCAACTCGATCATCAAGGTGATCGGCGTGGGCGGTGGCGGCAGCAACGCCGTCAATCACATGTACGAACAGGGCATTCGTGGCGTGGACTTCATCGTCTGCAACACGGACCGCCAGGCACTCGACATCAGCCCGGTGCCCGTGAAGGTGCAGCTCGGTGTGGCCCTCACCGAGGGCCTGGGCGCCGGCGCCGTGCCGGATCGCGGCAGGGAGGCCGTGCAGGAGAACCTCGATGAACTGCGCCAGTTGCTCAGCACCCGCACGAAGATGGTGTTCATCACCGCAGGCATGGGTGGAGGCACCGGCACGGGTGCTGCGCCGGTCATCGCCCAGCTTGCCCGCGAAATGGGCATCCTCACGGTGGGCATCGTAACAAGCCCCTTCATGTGGGAGGGCCGCCGTCGCAAGCAGCAGGCCGTGAGCGGCGTGGAGGAACTGCGAAATGCAGTGGATACCCTGCTCGTGATCAACAACGACCGGCTCCGCGACCTCTTCGGCAACCTCTCTGTCGACAACGCCTTCGAACATGCCGACAATGTGCTCACCACTGCGGCACGCGGCATCGCCGAGATCATCACCAAGACCGGCAAGGTGAACGTCGACTTCGAGGATGTGAAGACCGTCATGACCCGCAGTGGAAATGCCATCATGGGCATGGCCGAAGCCGAAGGTGAGGACCGCGCCATGCGTGCGGCCCAGGAGGCGCTCGACTCACCCCTGCTGAACGATAACAACATCGCCGGAGCCAAGTTCGTGCTGCTCAACATCACTCATGGTACGCGCGAGATCCTCATGGACGAGATCGGCGAGATCACCGATCACATCCAGGATGCAGCCGGAAGTGGTGCGGATGTGATCTGGGGCTATGGCAAGGATGAGAGCCTTGGCGACAAGGTGCGCATCACCGTCATCGCCACCGGATTTGAGACCAGTGCCGTCACCGGTGCCATCGTGCGCGCTTCCGAAGCCCGCACCGTGATCCCCTTGGACGCCGACCGGCCCACCATGATCACCCAACCCATCGTGAACCCGGTCGCCATGGCTGCACCTGCGGCTCCGGTGATGCCGCCGGTACCACCTGCTTTCGAGGAGCCGTACATCAAGCAGGTGCCCGAAGCGACCCAAGAGGAGGAGAGGACCACCCCCGCAGCCCCGCAGGCTACCATCGAGTTCGAGGTCGAGACACGCCAAACGCGAGTTGAACAGCCCGAAGCACCAGTGGCAGAGGAGAAGATCGTGCACGGGCTGTGGGATGAAATGGAGCCTCGGGCCGATTCCCCAGCGGTGGTTTCCGAGGCCCGCCTGAGCCCGCAGCAGCACCAGGCCCGCGTGGAGGAGCGGCAGGCCCGCATGCGTGAGATCACCCAGCGTCTCCGTTCTCCCAACGGATTGGCGGACATGGAGCACGTGCCCGCTTACAAGCGCAAGAACATCCACATCAGCGATGTGCAGCACAGCGCCGATTCCAACGTGAGCCGATACACGCTCAACGAGGAGGTCGACGAACATGGTGAGCGGCGTGTGGAGATCAAGCGCAACAACCCCTTCCTGCACGACAACGTGGACTGAGCCATGGACCTGCCACAACGGATCGATACGGACATCAAGGCGGCCATGCTCGCCCGCGAAAAGGAGCGCTTGAACGCCCTGCGGGCCATCAAGAGCGCCATCCTTCTGGAGTTGACCAAGGAGGGTGCCGGCGGCGGGCTGGATGAAGCCACGGGGCTGCGCATCCTGCAAAAGATGCACAAGCAACGGATGGAGAGCGCCGCCATCTACCGCGAGCAGGGCAGACCTGAGCTTGCCGCGGAGGAGGATGCCCAGGCTGCGGTCATCGAGGCTTATCTGCCCCAACGAATGGGTGAAGCTGAGCTGGAGACCACCGTTCGCGCCCTCATCGGCGCCAGCGGTGCCCAGGGTATGAAGGATATGGGCCGTGTGATGGGCCTGGCCACCAAAGAGCTCGCTGGAAAGGCGGATGGATCGGCCATTGCGGCCATGGTGCGCAAGTTGCTCGCAGCCAGCTGAGCATCAGCGGGTAAGTGAGTGGAAGGGGTGTCCGGGGGGGCACCCCTTCTTTTTATCCCGTCCAGGGCCTGTCCCGCCCCTGTCCACCGTATTTTCGCCAACTTCGCGGCCAGCCTGTGGCTGGATGCCAACCGATCGCTGAATTGATGCTGCGTTCCCTGTCCCTCCTCGTGTTGTTGCTTCCCGGCCTGCTGTGGGCTCAACCTGAATGCGATGTGACCCTGGTGGTGACCCCGGTCAGCTGCGCTGGTGAGGCCGATGGGGCCATTTCCGTGATCACTGGCTCGGGTGGGCCGTTCCTGTACTCCCTTAATGGCAGCTTTCCCCCGGTCAATGTGGGCACCTGGGCCGACCTCGAGGCAGGGGCCTACTCCGTGGTCGTGACCGACACTGCACAGGCCTCGGAATGCCTTTCGATCATCGACACGCTCATCTTCGAACCGTCCATCTCCATCCTCGGAAATGCCATCTATTGTCCTTCCGACCCGCCTGTGCTGTCGGTGATCCCGTTCGCCGGGTTCCAAGGCCTGTACTACGCATGGTCCACAGGAGATACAGCCCAGGTGTTATCCCTGCCGCCAGGCTCCGCCGGCACCTTCACCGTCAACTCCATTGATGCCAATGGTTGCGAACTGGATGCCGAGGTGGAGGTGGAGGAGCTCCCCAGCCCAACGGCCGTGATGGGTATACCCGATACGGCCTGCCAGAACGTACCCGTACAGATCCTCACGGTAGCGACCACCGGTGATTCCATCGTCTGGCGTTGGCAGACCGCCGGCTACAGCAACGCGTTCAACGACCTGATCAGCTTCACTCAGAGCGGTTACCAACCGATCAGCATCCAGGCCTTTGATACCGCGGATGGGTGCGGAGGATTGCCTGTGCTCGACAGCATCTACATCGAAGCCCAGGTGCCCGCGATCTTCTCCGCCACCCAGATCCCCTGCACGACCGAACTGGAGATCCTCCTCGGAAGCGTTGCCGATTCGTGCGCATTCTTCATCAACGACAGCCTGTATGTGAACGACTGCAGCGGATTCATCCGCTATGATATCGAGCGGTACGACTTCCACACCTTCACCCTCTACGCCACGCAGGCCAATGGCTGCAACGACACGCTGGAAGTGATCGTCGATGTGCGTACCGAACCGACCCTTTTCCTGGCCAATGCGTTCACCCCCGACGGTGATGGCATCAATGAGTTCTGGCCTGTCAGGGTGGACATCCCGGCATTGGGCTATGAAGTGGTGATCTACGATCGGTGGGGACGCCAGGTCTGGGTCAGTAATGATCCCCTGGCACAGTGGGACGGCACCCTGAACGGCGACCCCGTGCCCATTGGTGTGTATGCATACACCATGCGACATCGGGACCCCTGTCAGGCGACCGATGAGATCACCACCACCGGTCACGTGACAGTGATCCGATAGCACGGCTGCGGCCGTTCGGTCCATGGGCAAGGACCTTCACATACAACGCAGCTTTCCCGTGGAGGGAATGACCTGTGCCAGCTGTGTGCTCGGTGTGGAGCAGGCATTGGCCACTGTACCGGGTGTCGCCCGGGTGCGGGTGAACCTTGCCGACCATAGTGCCACGGTGGTGCTCGATGACCCTGCAGTGGAGAACGGCCAACTGCGACAAGCCGTGCGCAAGGCCGGTTACGACCTGGTCATCACCGATGCCATGGACCTCATGGCGGCCCTGGAGAAGGCGCAGGAGGCACGGATGCGCGATCTGCGGCTGCGGTTCATTGTCGCTGCGGCATTGACCCTGCCGCTCGTGGTAGTTGCCATGTTCCTGCCGCACGGCCCGATCACGCGCTGGGCCCAGTTGGTCCTTGCCGCTCCGGTCATCCTGGGTACCGGCTTCCCCTTCTTCCGCAATGCGTGGCGGCAGGCCCGGCATGGGCAGGCCAACATGGACAGCCTCGTGGCCCTGAGCTCAAGCGCAGCCTTCCTCTACAGCCTATACCAGCTCCTCGGCTCGACCGATGGGCATGGCCACCTCCATTTCGAGTCGGCCGCCGTGGTGATCACCTTCGTCTGGCTGGGACGGTACCTCGAGGGGCGTGCCAAGACCAGCGCCGGAGGTGCCATCCGGAAGCTCATGGGCATGAGGCCCGATCGGGTGCTGCGGATCGGCCCGGACGGGCGTGTGCGGGAAGTGCCCCTGACCGATGTGGTGCCCGGTGACGAAGTACAGGTGCGAGCGGGTGAGCGTGTGGCGGTGGATGGTACCGTGCTGGATGGTGCTGCGGCCGTGGATGAATCGATGTTCACGGGCGAGCCGATACCCGTGGAGCGCCTGCCTGGCATGCGGGTATTGGCCGGATCCATGGTGCAGCAGGGTGGACTTCGGATACGGACGGCCCAGGTGGGCGCGGGTACCTACCTGTCGCGTGTGGCCAGGGCGGTTCAGGAAGCACAGGGCAGCAAGGCTCCGGTGCAGCTGCTCGTGGATCGCGTGGCCGCGCGCTTCGTGCCCGCCGTGCTCGCCATCGCATTGCTTGCCGCCGCCGCTTGGTGGCTGCTGGGAGGGCCGACCGGCGCAGAGCGCGGGCTGCAGGCGTTCATCACCGTCCTCATCATTGCCTGCCCATGCGCGTTGGGGCTCGCCACGCCCACCGCGATCATGGCCGGTATCGGCAAAGGTGCGGAACAGGGTATCCTGATCAGGGGGGCTGACAGCCTTGAGCGCGCACATCGGGTGAATGCAGTAGTGCTCGATAAGACCGGGACGCTCACTGTCGGCCGCCCACGCGTGGTGGAGCGATGGAGCGTGCTCTCCGATCGTGAGCTGGCTATCATGGCCGCATTGGAGCAGCGCAGCACGCATCCATTGGCGGTCGCTCTGGTGGAGGCGCTCCCCACAACGGATGGGTCATTCTTGCTGGAACGTGTCAGTGAGGTTCCTGGCGAAGGCATGCACGCGCTCTGCGAAGGACGCTCGTGGACCATCGGTAACAGACGTGCATTGGAATCCGCTGGTATCCGCATCGAGCGGGAGCGGAGCATGCTGGAGCGCACCTGGCAGGAGGCCGGCCGCAGTACGGTCTGGGTGGCGGTGGACGGGCAGGTCCGCGGACTCTTCGCGCTGGAGGATGTCGTTCGCGGCTCGGCACGGGGCGCGATCGCAGCCATGGAGCAGGCCGGGCTCACCGTCTACATGCAGACCGGTGACGGGCAGCGGGTGGCCCGCAGCGTGGCTTCCGCAGTGGGCATCGCACAGCTCCGGGCGGAGGTCTCTCCCAAGGACAAGGCCGCCTTCGTCCGCGGATTGCAGGCCAAGGGTGATGTGGTGGCGATGGTGGGGGATGGGGTGAACGATGCCGAGGCGCTCGCTGTGGCGGATGTGAGTTTCGCCATGGGCCAGGGAAGTGACGTGGCCATGGGCATAGCGCACATCACGGTCCTCGGCGGCGATCTCGATGCGCTGCCCAAGGCGATCATCCTCTCCCGTCGCACCATGGCGACGATCCGACAGAACCTGTTCTGGGCCTTCGTCTACAATGTGGTCAGCATCCCGGTGGCTGCCGGTGTGCTGCAGCCGGTGCTGGGCTTCACACTGGACCCCGTATGGGCCGGGATGGCCATGGCCTTCAGCAGCGTCAGCGTGGTGCTCAACAGCCTGCGCCTCCGCATGGGTTGACCCTACTCGCAGGCAGGCCCCAGGCTTTGGATCCAATCCGCCAGCAGCGCCGCACCCTGCTCGTCCACGATGCTCCGCCCGATCAAGGGCATTCGTATGGCCTCCTCATTGGTGGTGAGCCGGTGGTACATCGCCGAACGCCCCAGGTTGCCACGCGCCACCAGGTGTGAATAAGGCTCGATCGGCTCCTCCGGAACAACGCAGACCCCAAGGTTCACCGGGTCCTCCGTGCGCTCGTATGCCAGGCGGATGGCCCGGTAGGAACAACTGCGCCCCTCGTCGTGGCAGTGCGCGCAATTGATGTCCAGATACGAGCGTACACGCTGTTCCAGGTTCTCGGTGGTGTCGTCCCAGCGCACCAGCGTCAGAAAGTCCTTCGGATAGCCCGGCTGCAGGAAGCCATGGGCCACCCACTGCGCCAACTGATTGTTCGGTCCCGTACCATACCACAGCGGTCCGTTCAAGTTCTGCGGCTCCGGCCCGATCGGTGCGTTCGCACCATACTTCCGATGGCAGCTTTGGCATTCCACCAGGGAGGGGATGCGGTACTGGATGGAACGTGGATCACCTTCCTCATCGGTCCAGCTCACAGGTATCGTGCTGCCTGTAAGGTCCAGGTATGCCTCGCTCTGTTCGCTGTTCCATACATAGTTCGCGATCTCCCACTGTCCGGCACGTTTGAAGAGCATCCGCGTTTCGATGATCCGCCGACCACCTCCGGCAAGTGCTTTGTCGTAGTAGAAGTTCTTCAGCAACACGGCCCCGTTCGGAAAGTCGAGGACCTCGTGCGCACCATTGAAACGTGCCTTCCTGCCAGACGGCATCCACACAAAGCGCGCCTTGTGCGCCTCATCGGTGAACAACGGGGTGATGGGCGCGAAAGGCAGCACCTCTGCCACCGGTTCCATGGCGGCCAGCTTGCCCGCAAAGAACCCATATTCGGAGAGCGTGTTGTAGGGCACCTCATCCAGGTCGAAGTTGACCTTTGTGCCACCGACAGGGATCGGAGCAACGCCTTCATCCAAACGCTCCTTGCGACATGCAATGAGCGTGGCGAGCAGGATCAGCAGGGTGAGGAAGTGACGGGAAGGTGACATGGTCGCTCTGATACGGGTGGTGAATACGTGGCCATCGGCGCTGGTCCCCCAAAGTAACGAAGGTCCGGCCCTGAGGACCGGACCTTCGTCATGGACATGATCGGAACCTTATTCCTTGGTGAAGCTGCGCTGGGTGGTGCCGTTGGGGGTGAACACCTGCAGGACGTAAGCGCCGGGTGTCAGTGCACGCACGTCAAGCCGCTCATTGAGCACGCTGCCCCGCAGCACCAGCCGACCTGTTGCATCAAGCACACGGACCGGCACCTGACCATTGCCCAGTCCGGAAATGGTGAGAACATCCTGCGCCGGCACCGGGAACAGGCGCAGCTGCGACTCGCTGGCGTCAGAGAGACCGGTGGATACACCTTCCACGATCACCTCCGTCGTGTTCACTGCGATGCCTTCCAGCACGTCCACGATGCCCGAGGGCCAGCGGACCGTTACGGCCGTGATCTCGGTCTCCTCGCCCAGACCGAAGTGGGCGGTCATGGTGCTCATGTATCGGAAGCCATCACCGCTGCGCACTTCGCGCGTGAACGTGCCGCTGGGCGTTTCAACCGTAATGCGCGCGCCGATGCCATTGCTGTTGCTCAACACCCCCACCGTGGCGATCTTCAGCCAGTTGTTGTCGTTGCCCGCGTTCCTGCGGATGGTGCCCGAGGTGTACACGTCGAGGAACCCATCGTTGTTCAGGTCGCCGATGGGGCCGTTGCCGGGGGAGGTGCCGTTGGGAACGAAGGTCATGTCACCCATGTTCATCAGCAGGCCACCGCCACCAAGGATGTCGAGGTAACCGTTGTTGTCGAAGTCATGGGTGGTCCATTCGATGCTCTGACCGGTGAACAGGTCGATGCCTGAACCCGCCGTGATGTTCGTGAAGGTGCCGTCGCCATTGTTCTCAAGCAGCTTGTGGTAGCCGCTGCTGCTGGCGCCGATGAGCACGTCCATATCCCCATCGTTGTCAAAGTCGCCCCAGGCACTGCTCCAGCTCTGGTGATTGTCCGCCATGCCCAGTTCGGGAGCAACGTTGGTGAAGGTGCCATCCCCATTGTTGCGCATCAACAGGTCCACCGGGTCGCAGCCACACTTGGCCACGAACAGGTCGATATCGCCGTCGTTGTCATGATCGGTCCAGATGGAACCATAGTTGCCACAGGTGAGACCGAGCAGTCCCTGGTTGAAGGTGAGGTTGCCGTTGCCGTCATTAAAGAAGGCGACATTGGCATCCACATCGTGGCATACGAAGGCGTCCAGGTTGCCATCATTGTTGATGTCCACCATGTTGGTCCGCTGGCTGAAGATGTAGTTCGGGAAGGACACCTCTGTGAAGCCCGTGCCCGTGTTGTTGGCCATCATGAAGGTGGAGCCGCTGCCACCGCCATAGAGCAGGTCGTTGTACCCATTGCCATCGATGTCGCCGGCAGCAATGCTCCAGGAAGCCGTGTGGTCAGCAGGGGTGGTGATGATGTTCACGGATTGGAACGTGCCGTTGGCCTGCTGGTACAGGATGTTCACATTGCTGGTGCTCGTGCCCACGATGTCGTCCAGCTGGTCATTGTTCATGTCCACCACGCAGTAACCGCTGCCGCTCACACCCTGGGTAACGTTGGTGAAGGAGATGATCGACGGCGGAGGGGGCGGAGGCGGGGGGGCAGGCTGAACGAACGCCAACTCGAAACTGAAGCCTGCGGTGGTCCAGCGGTTGTCAAAACCGATGGTGTAGGTCTGTCCGGCGGTCACCGGAAAGGTCACCAGCGAGGTCAGGTTCGATCCGCTGTCATCATCCCCGGCCAGGCAGCTGAGGCTGCCGCAGGTGCCCGTGTAAACGTGCACCCGGGTATCCACCCAACTGGTGCCTGGAACATCCGTGTTGAGGCGCATCGTGGTGTCCACCGTCGCGGTGTAGGTGAACCATTCCGCCATGCTCCCCGGGTTGCCATTGGTGGCGCAGGTCACGGGCAGTGGCTCGGTACCATTCACCGCATCCACCACATGCACCCCGATGCCAACGTTCAGCGCCGTGGCGCACGTGTTCTGGCCGTAAGTATGGTACGAGAGCGATAAGAGCGTGAAGGAGAGCAGGGTTGAACGCATGGGCTTTCAGGGTGACTGGTTTTCGGTTGGTTCTAGGGACAGGTGCCTGGGAGGCTGGCGATCCATTCGCGGATCATTTCCGCTCCTTCGTCATGGGCAATGGTCCGCCCCAACAGGGGCATGCGGACCGTCTCATCCGTGGAGGTGAGCCGGAAGTGCATCATGGACCGTCCCGGATTGCCCCGGGCCACGATCTCCGTGTATTCCGGAGCGATGGGGTCATCTGGCGGAACGCACACACCAAGGTTCACAAGGTCCTCGCTCTCGTTGTAGGCGAAGCGCATGGGCCTGTAGTTGCAATGGCGCTCGTCCGCATGGCAGTGGGCGCAGTTCATGTCGAGATAACTACGTACCCGCAGGTCCAGTGGTTGGGTCGCGTCGTCCCAGCGCACGGTCGTCATGATGTTCGACGGGTACCCGCTCTGCAGGTAACCCACCTCCACCCATTTCTCCAGCTGGTTCCGCACACCGTCCTGGTAGGCCAGGTCCGCGTTCAGGTTCTGGGGCTTCGGACCGATGGGGATGGGGTCGAAGTTGACCTTGTGGCACGTCTGGCACTCGGCCGCACTGGGTATCCTGTACAGGATATTGCGCTGCTCACCGTTCTGGTCCACCCACGATACAGGCGTGTTGCTGCCGTTCAGGTCCAGGTAGGCTTCCGTTTGCTCCGCGTTCCACACATAATCAGCGAAGTACCAGCTGCCGTTCCGCTTGAAGAGCAGTCGGGTCTCAAGGATCCGCCGCTCATCGTTGGGCAGCACATGGTCATAGTAGAAGGTCTTGATGAGCACCGCTCCATCCGGAAAGTCCAGTACCTGATGATCGCCGGCATAGGTGGCCTTCACCCCGCTCGGCATCCACACGAAGCGTTTTTTCTTCGCATAGTCCGAAAAGAGCGATGTGATGGGCTCATACGGCAGCACTCCGGCATTCGGCGCCTGCTCCTTCAACGCACCGGTGAAGAAGCGGTAGGCGGACAAGGTCTGGTAGGGTGCCAGGGTCGCATCAAAGTAAATGCCATCCCCTGCCGGCGGCGTGGGCAGCACAGGTGCAGGCGTCTCGGGTTCCGGCTCACGCTCCTTCCTGCAGCCCGGCGCAAGCAGAAGGCCGGTCAGCACCAAGGGTAGAAGGCGCAGCTTGCCAACGGGGTGCACTCCAGATCGCATGGTCGTTCGTAAGACGTTCAAGGGCGTTGATGCGGTTGCCTGAACCTGCTTACTCCCTGGTGAAGGGCAGGCGCTGAACTCCGGTGGCATCGTGCATCTCCAGCACATAGAAGCCGGGCTGCACCTGTGAAAGGTCCAGCCGGCCTCCTTGCAGTCGGGTGTTCATCACCAAACGGCCTGAGGCTCCGAAGACCCGCACCAGGGCGTTGCCGGTGTTCGTCCCCTGCACCATCAGCTCATTCCCAGCCGGCACGGGGAACAGCCGGAGTACGGCCATTTCCTGCTCTGCCACGTTGGTGCCCACCTCCTCCACGAGGGTGATCGTACCGTTCACGGCTACGTCGTTCAGCACGTTCACGATGCCGGAAGGCCAGCGTACATGCACCTGCTCCACCACCTCGTCCATGCCCAGGCCGAAGTGCGCCGTGATGGTGCTCATGTATCGGAAGCCGTCGCCACTGCGCACATCCCGGATCTGCTGGCCCGATGCCGTGGTGATGGTGATCCGCGCTCCGATACCCTCGCTGTTGCTTACCGTACCCACCGTGCGGATGCGCAGCCAGTTGTTGTCGTTGCCATTGTTCATGCGTGCGGTGGAACTACTGATGACGTCAAGGAAGCCATCGTTGTTGAGGTCGCCCACGGCACCCACTTCGAAGCCGACAGGGTTCTCCTCGAAGATCATGTTCCCCATGTTCACCATGATGGTGCCGCCGCCGCCCATCACATCCAGCAAGCCGTCATTGTTGAAGTCGTGGGTGACATGCTCGACACTGGTGCCCGTGAACACATCCCAGCCCGATCCCGCCGTGATGTCCGTGAAGGTGGTGCCATCGTTCCGCATCAGCTTGTGGCCGCCGGCCGTAAAGGAGCTGGCACCCACCAGGGCGTCCATGTCACCGTCATTGTCAAAGTCGCCCCATGCGGCGCTCCAGGTCTGGACCGGATCGGCAAGGTTATACAGGGCCGCCACCTCCGTGTAAGTGCCGTCACCGTTGTTGCGGTGCAGCTGGTTGGTGCTCACCACCGGGTTCCCTCCGCGGCATTTGGCGATGAACAAGTCCACGTCACCATCGTTGTCGAAGTCCGTCCAGATGGAGCCATAGTTCCCACCTCCTTGCGTGTCACCCAGACCTCCCTGGTTCCAGCCGAACTGCCCGTTGCCATCGTTCAGCAGGTACACGTTCGGTGCCACATCGTGGCATACGAAGGCGTCCAGCCGACCATCGTTGTTGATGTCCACCATGTTGGTCCGCTGGCAGAAGACGTATTGTGCATAGCTGCTGTCGCGGAACGAAGTGCCGTCCTCATTGGCGAACATGACCGTCACACCGCTGCCCCCTCCATAGACGAGGTCCCGCTGGCCGTTCCCATCCAGGTCACCCGCGCACAGGCTCCAGCTCGGTGAGTTCGCCACGGTATCGTTCGGCAGGTTCACCGTATTGAACCCACCGCCGGGCAGTTGATAGTTGATGTTGATGTTGGAGGTCGTCACCGAGACCACATCGTCAAGGCCGTCGTTGTTCATGTCCACAGCGGCCCTGACGGTCCCTGCTGTGGCCAGTGATTGGTTGGTGAAGCTGATCAATTCAAGGAACGGCGGCTCCTCCGTGACGGAGAACGTGAATCCGTTGGCATCCCAACGATCATCGAAGGCGATGTAATAGGTGGTGCCGCCGATCATGTTCACGTGAAGCCAGCTCAGGTAGCCGCTTCCGGAATCATCGTCACCGCCAATGCAGGTGAGGGCGCCGCAGCTGCCGCTGTAGACGTGCACACGGGTATCCCGGCCCGTGTTCTCCACCAGGTCCGTGGTGATCACCAGGCTGATGTCGGTGGATGGCGTGTACGTGTACCACTCGCCATTGGAGGCGAGATTGCCTCCTGTTGCGCAGACCGGCAGGGGGATCTCGGTGCCGTCCACGGTGTCGACCACATGGATGCCGGCCGTGATGGCGAGGGCAGTGGCACAGTCGTTCTGCGCAAAGGCTGCGGAACCGAATAGGAACAAAGGGAGCAAAGCGGCGTACGTGTGTTTCATCTTGCTGGTCCAGGTCAGGGTGGTGAATGGTCGGGTGGCAGGTCTTGCAGGTCCCTGCTCCATAGCGAAGTTAGCGGGAACGCGGCGCTTGTGTGCAAGGCGGGCGCTCGTCGACGCAACCCTGCTGCTCATCGGGGGGCTTGCGTCCGTCAGCGATCGACAACGAGCTTGAACCCCACCCCATGGACGTTCACGATCTGCACGTTGGGGTCCGGCTTCAGGTACTTCCGCAGGCGACTGATGAACACATCCAGGCTGCGACCCAGGAAGTACGTGTCATCACCCCAGACCATGTTCAACACAAGTTCCCGCGGCAGCACCTGCTCGCGGTGCAGGCACAGCAGGCGCAGCACGTCAGCCTCCTTGCGGGTGAGCTTGCGCTCTTCGGTGGGGTGGCTGAGCACCAGGTTGCGATGGTCGAAGGTGAACTCCCCCAGGTCGAAGCGTTCACGCCCCTTCTCGGGTTCGCGGCTATGTGTGCGGCGCAGGATCGCTTCGATCCGCAGGATCAACTCCTCGTGACTGAACGGTTTTGTGAGGTAATCGTCACCACCTGCCTTGAAGCCCGCGATTCGATCGTCCACCTGGCTTTTTGCTGTGAGGAACACGATCGGCACCGCACGGTCCACAAGACGGATGTCCTCGGCGAGGCTGAATCCATCCTTTAGCGGAAGCATCACGTCCAGCACACATAGGTCGTGTGTCATTTCGTTGAACCTTCGCAGCCCTTCCTTGCCATCCCTGCACAGGGTCACCTGGTATCCCTTGCGCTTGAGGGCGTCCTGAACGACGAAGCCGAGGTTCTGGTCGTCCTCCACGAGCAGGATGCGTACGGGGTCGGTGTTCATGATCGGTACTTGTTCTTGCCCTGGGGTAGACAAAGTGTGAAGGTGCTGCCCCTGCCAGGCTCGCTGCGGACCTCCACCCGGCCGCCATGGGCCGAAGTGATCTGTTGCACGTAATGAAGTCCAAGGCCGAAGCCCTTTACATCGTGTCGGTTGCCGGTATGCACCCGATAGAAGCGTTCAAAGATGTGCTTCAGGTCCTCCTTGTCGATGCCGATGCCCTTGTCGCTCACGGCCACATGAAGTCCACCCTCGGTGTTGAAGGTCCGGATGGTGATGGTGCCTCCCTCCGGCCCGTACTTCAGCGCGTTGTCCACCAGGTTCGTCAATGCATTGGTCAGGTGCACGCGATCGCCGACAACGATCTCATTGGTGGCATCCAGCTGCAATGCCAGTGAGCTGTTGCGCTCACGAAGTGGAAGGAGGAAGTGGTCGCGCACCTCCTGCACGACGGCATGCATCTGCACCGGTTCCCGGGCCAGTTCCAGTTCGCCTTTGTCCAGCGTGGATAATTGGAGGACGCGCTCAACCTGGACACGCAAGCGCTCGTTCTCCGTACGGATGATGTGTGCGTAAGCCTGCAGCCGGTCGGGCTCATGCACGATGTCCGGGTCACTGATGACCTCGCTGCTCAACGCGATCGTGCTGATCGGGGTCTTCAGCTCATGGGTCATGTTGCCGATGAAGTCGTTCTTCATTTCGCTCAGCTTCTTCTGCTGCAGAATGACCCACACACTGTAGGCGAAGAAGCTGAATACGATGAGCGTGACCACGGCGGGGAAGACCCATGTCCAACTGCTCGCGGCAGGTTCCTCCCATAGGCTGCTTTGCCGTTTGGGGAAATAGACCCCGAAATAGTGCCCGTCCTTGTCGAGCTTCTGCAATTTGGTGTGTGGAACGGTGTCCGTCCCCGCTGTGTCCAGGCTTACATAATTCCCGTAGACCACGCTGTCCGTGAAACAATCGTAGATGCCGTACTCAAAGTCCTCCAGGATGTTGCGGCGACTGAACTCCTTGCGCAGCAGGGCTTCCAACAGATAAGGGTGCAGCGTGTCGTTGATCGTGACAGCAAAGTAGTTCGGCCGCTCCTGTTTCACCGCGTCGTAGAGATCGCTCGGGTCCTTGGTGATGGAGAGGATCTGTTCTGTCACGTCCGTGAGCGCGATCACCACCCGGTCGTTGAACTGCTTCTCCAGCTGCCGGGCCTGTTCGCGGTTCAGTTCCAGTTGGTCCTTGTGCGTGCGACGAGCCTGCTGCAGCCATAGCAGCTGCGTGATGACAACGCCGAATACGCTCAACGTGGCCAGCAGCAGCAGGGTTCCGATCGCCTTACGTCCCATGATCCGTCCGCTCCTTTAGCGGATGGACAATGTTACAGCGTGGCAGCATATGCGACATGGCCTCTTAACAAGCCTTATCGTTCGAGGGACGCGGTCCTTCCCTCCGCACCGCCGATCTTGCGGCCCCATGGAACGAACGCCGTTCACCCTTCCCCGGATCCCGGTGCACCTGTGGCTGGTGTGGCTGGCGGTGATCGTGGCCGGGTCGCTCCTGGATGTGATGGAAGTGGATGCGGCCCAGTACGCCACCATGGCCCGCGATATGCTCTTCCAGGAAGACCCGCTGAAGCTGTATTTCCGCGGCGCTGATTACCTGGACAAGCCACCGCTGCTGTTCTGGACCTCGGCCCTTTCCTATTGGATCTTCGGGGTCCAGAACTGGAGCTACAAGCTGCCCAGTATCCTTGCGGCATTGGTGGCCGTTCATGCCACCTATCGCTATGCCCGCCTCCATCATGGCGCCGCCGCTGGGAGCTGGGCCGCATTCATCTTCGCCACATCGGTCTCCTTTGTGCTCATGACCAACGATGTGCGGACGGATACGCTCCTCACCGCAGCCATCATCGTGGCCGTCTGGACAGGCAGTGAGTTCCTCGCCAATGGGCGCACCGGCTGGCTCCTGGCCGCTTCCGCATCGGTGGCCTTTGGGATGTTGGCCAAGGGCCCCATGGGTGCCGTTGCTCCCTGCACCGTCCTGGGCATCCAAGTATTGCTCGACCGCCGTTGGAGCGTCTTCCGTGATTCCCGCCTTCTCCTGGTGCCGTTGGTGATCGGCCTCCTGCTCACGCCCATGCTGATCGGGCTCTACGAACAGCATGGCATGCATGGCATCCGCTTCTTTTTCTGGGAACAGAGTTTTGGACGTATCACGGGAGAGAACCGCTGGAAGGATGATTCATCCGTCCTGTACTTCACGCATGAACTGCCCTGGCTGATGTTGCCCTGGACCCTGGTCGTCATCCATGGCTGGTGGAACGGTGTCCGAAAAGCCCTGCGCATGCATGGCCCGGAGGAGCGTGGTGGGCCCTTGGGCGCGCTCCTCCTGTTCGCAGCGCTGTCCTTATCCCAGTTCAAACTGCCCCATTACATCTATCCCATCCTGCCTCTTGTGGCAGTACAGGGTGGCCGCGCATTGAGCGAGGGGCTTCCAGTTGCCTTGGTCAAGGCTCAGCGTTATGTCTGGTCGGCCCTGGCCCTGTTCGCCGCGGCCATCCTGCTTTGGGCGTTCCCGGATGGCAGGCTGTGGACGCTGCTCCTGTTCTGTGGCCTTCTCGTGGTGCTCAAGTTGCGCGGTGCCAAGGGCGACCGGACGGGCCTGTTGTTGGGCGCTGCGCTGTGGCTGTCCATTGCCTGGGGCATCAACACCCAGTTCTATCCGGTATTGCTCCGCTACCAATCGAATGCGCAGGTGGGCAGGTGGATGGTTGCGCACCGTATCTCCCCCGATCGGTTGATCAGTGTGGGCGTGGGGGGCACCTCGCTCGAATTCTATGCGGGTGGCAAGGGCCCCTACGTGGCCGAGGTCGCTGAGCTGGCGACCGGCCCCGCGCCGGGTCAGTATGCATTGGTGGAGGCCGAGCAACTGGCGGCCATGGTCCAGCGCTTTCCGCCAAGGGACACCGTGCTCGTACTGGAGGACCTGCCCGTGCAGATGCTGAGCGTGGAGATGGTCCTGCCGGGAAGCCGCTCCCATGCTGCGGATAAGCGCTATCTGCTGGCCTATTGATCCTGGTCCTTTTCCTGCGCCGAACCTTTTTCAACAGGTCGGTGTTATCTTCATCGTTGTGGAATTCCCTGTTCCACACTTACCAGAACCAACCCTAACGAGCATGGAACACATTTTATCCCACGCAGCGCGCAATGCGCTCCTATCGGCAGCCACAGCGGTGGGCCTGCTGGTGTCGGCCTTGGTGCCATCATCCCGGGCGGTGGCGCAGCAGGGTGAATGCCTCGCACAAGCAGGAACCCTTTCCGGCTTCAAGCCCACTGATTGCCTCCAGGAGGGTGGCACGCAGATCGGTGGTGTGCCCAACGGCGACCACTTCACCCCTCCGGGTTTCATCCGCAACTGGGTGCTCACCAAAGGTCCTGAACTGGTCATCGTCGATGCTGGCTATTCCAACATCTTCACGGTGACCGAGACAGGGCTCTACACGATCCACACGCTGATCTTCGACCCAAGCACGTTGGACCTCGGCATCATTCAGCCGGGTATTACCACGGGCTTCGATGTGAACAGCTTGTTGATCCAGGGAGGTGGCAGCATCTGCGCCAGCCTCGATGTCACCGGCACCTCTGTCTTGGTGGACAACCCGGATGCAGGTTCTCTGACCGCCATGTCAGCGAGCCTTTGCCTCACGGAAGGAGAGGCGACCCTCTCGGCCATGCCGAACGGCAATGCCTACGTACCGGCTGGTTACAGTGTGGCCTATGTGCTCACTCAGGGGCCTGGCCTGGTGATCGTGAACGCGGGTGGTGAGCCATCCTTCACCGTTTCCGAGCCGGGCGATTATACCATCCATACGCTGGTGTATGACCCCGCCACCCTCGACCTCGGGGTCGTGGAACTGGGGGTGACCACCGGCTTTGATGTGAACGGCCTGCTCATTCAAGGTGGTGGCGGTATCTGCGCGGCACTCGATGTGCCGGGTGCGCAGTTCGAAGTGGCTGCCGATTGCCCCTGTGTCGCTGACGCTGGAACGCTTGCTGGATTCAAGCCCACGGACTGCCTGCAGGAGGGCGGAACGATGATCGGAGGTGTGCCCAATGGCGATGCCGTGGTTCCCGCCGGGTACTCCACCCTGTACGTGCTCACCCAAGGGCCTGGACTGGTGATCGTGGATGCCGGCCCATCGCCCATCTTCACGGTGAACAGCATCGGTTCCTACACCGTGCACACCCTGGTCTACGATCCCGCCACGCTCGACCTGAGCATCGTGGAGTTCGGTGTGACCACCGGCTTCGATGTGAACAGCCTGCTCATCCAGGGGGGCGGCAGTATTTGTGCAAGCCTTGACGTGACCGGCACCACCATCCTGGTGGACAACCCGGATGCTGGCAGCCTCTCTGCCGTCCTTGCTGAAGTGTGCTTGAACGATGGTGGTGCCACCGTGGCCGCCACTGTGAGCAGTGCACCTTATGTGCCCGCTGGTTACCAGGTGGCCTACGTGCTCACCCAGGGCCCCGGTCTGGTGATCGTGAACGCTGGTGCGGAACCCTCCTTCGTGGTGGAAGCCAGCGGTGATTACACTGTCCATACGTTGGTGTACGACCCGGCCACCCTCGATCTGGGCATCGTGCAGCCTGGTATCACCACCGGGTTCGACGTCAATTCACTGCTTATCCAAGGCGGTGGTGAGATCTGTGCTGCGCTCGATGTGGTCGGTGCTCCGGTGTCGGTGATCGTATGCGATGAGCCCTGCACTGCCAACGCGGGTACCCTCACCGCTGACATGTACGAGCTGTGCCTTCAGGATGGTGGTGCCACTGTCTCGGCCACGGCCAATGGTGACGCCCTGGTCCCTGACGGTTACAGTGTGCTGTATGTGCTGACCCAGGGCTCCGACCTCGTCATCGTTGATGCGGCCGCTGACCCTGCATTCACGGTGAGCGCCGCTGGCATCTACACGGTCCATACGCTGGTCTATGATCCCGCCACCCTCGACCTCGGTATCGTGGAGTTCGGTGTGACCACCGGTGTTGACGTGAACGGCCTGCTCATTCAGGGAGGAGGTTCCATTTGTGCGAGCCTCGATGTGGCAGGAGCGCAGGTGGTGGTGTTGGACTGCGAACCTGTCTGCGCCGCGAACGCAGGAACCCTGACCGCTGCAACCACCGACATCTGCCTTGTCGATGGACAGGCAACGCTGACCGCTTCCCCTAACGGCGATGCGTTCGTGCCGGCCGGGTTCATGACCATCCATGTGCTGACCCAGGGTCCCGAACTGGTGATCATCAATGCCGGTGCAACGCCCTCATTCACGGTAGATGAGCCCGGCTCCTACACCATCCACACACTCGTCTTCGATCCCGCCACTGTCGACCTGGGCATCGTTCAACTCGGTGTGACCACCGGTTTCGATGTGAACGCACTGCTCATCCAGGGTGGAGGTACCATCTGCGCAAGCCTGGATGTGCCCGGTGCGGCCTTCCAGGTGAATGCCTGCGGCGACGTGTGTGACGCACAAGCGGGTACGCTCAGTGCAACGGCTGGCCAGGTGTGCCTGACAGCGACCGGTGCATCCATTTCTGCCACGGCCAATGGCGATGCCAGCGTGCCGGCCGGTTACCAGCAGGTCTATGTCCTCACGGAAGGCCCAGGGCTCGTGATCGTCAATGCCGGGCCAGCGCCTGCCTTTGATGTGATCGCAGAGGGAACCTACACCATCCACTCCCTGGTCTATGACCCTGCAACCCTTGATCTTGGTATCGTGGAATTCGGCACCACCACCGGCTTTGATGTGAATGGACTGCTGATCCAAGGCGGAGGTTCCATTTGTGCCAGCCTTGATGTGGCCGGCGCTACGGTGAGCGTCATCGCATGCGGTAATGCCTGTGTGGCGGATGCCGGTACCCTGACCCCCTTTGAGCAGGCCGTGTGCCTGACCGATGCCGGAGCCACCTTCGGTGCCGAGCCCAACGGCGACGCCCTCGTGCCGCCAGGATATGAAGTGGTGTACGTGCTCACCAGCGGTGATGGTCTTGTCATCGAACAGGTGAACGCCAGCCCTGTCTTCACCGTGGCCAATACCGGCAACTACACCATCCACACGTTGGTGTACGACCCGGCCACGCTCGACCTGAGCATCGTGGAGTTCGGCACCACCTCGGGTGTCGATGTGAACGGTCTGCTCATCCAAGGCGGTGGAACCATCTGTGCCAGCCTTGACGTGGCCGGTGCACCCACGCAGGTGGTGGACTGCAACACCATCTGCAACGTGAACGCCGGTACGCTCAGCGCCGATGCAGCTGAAGTGTGCCTGGTCAACGGTTCCGCCGCCATCGGTGCGAGCCCGAACAACGATGCCTTCAAGCCCGCCGGCTTCGAGACCATCTTCGTGCTCACTCAAGGTCCGGGTCTGGTGATCGTGAACGCGAGCGTGACACCCGATTTCGTGGTGGACGCCCCGGGTCTCTACACCATCCACACCCTCGCGTTCAACCCCAGCACCATCGATCTCAGCCTCGTGGAATTCGGTGTGACAACCGGCTTCGATGTGAACGCGCTCCTGGTCCAGGGTGGCGGTACCATTTGCGGTAGCCTTGATGTGGCCGGTGCACCGGTCCTGGTGAGCGACTGCAACGCTCTTGTCGCATGGCCGAACCCCGCCACCGCCGATCTGACCCTTGAGCTGGAAGGCATGGGTTCCGGTCGTCTGGAGGTGGATATCCTCGACATGCAGGGTGCGCGCACCACGTTGAGCACTTCCATCGCCGCCGACCAGCCGATGCACCGCATCGATGTGTCCGATCTGCGGCCTGGCCAGTATATCCTGCGAGTGACCTCCAGCAGCGGCGTACGTACCGTGCGCTTCTCGAAGGTCGATCGCTGACCGCGTCCGGTGAAGGTGGGGCCTGGGGATCAGGGTGCATGGCACCCTGTGACCCGGGCCCCACTGATCTTGTGACAGTGATGTGACCGTTCAGAGGTCTTTCACATGATCAAGGTATTGGTCTGCGGTGTTCCTCCCATGTTGCTTTGCAGCACCTTGTTCAGAACCCACATGAGAACGCTCGCTACGCTCGCTTTCCTCCTCCCCGGCGCATCCCTCCTCGCTCAGACAGAGGTCACCATTGCCACCGGTCCCGCCAACGCCCAACAGGTGTGGTACAGCCTTCAGAACGGTATCCAGGCCACCGCGGACCTTGACGCCTGGGACCTCGCGTTCGAGATCAACTCCTTTACGTCCTCCATCCTGGTGAACACAGCAAAGGGCCTGTCCGTCTACGAGACACCGGTGGCCATCGCCGACTGGGCTTCCCTCACCACCCCCAACGAGGGTGCATGGACGGCCGTGCACAACTCCGAGCTGAGCTGGTTCGAGGGTGCCCTCACCCACGGGAACAACCTCGACCAACCCGATGGCTTCAACCTCGGTTGGGGTGCCTACAGCTTCATCACCCACACTGTAGCAGGGACCAAGGTGTACGTGATCGCGGATGGCGAAGGGAACTACCGCAAGTTGCGCATCAACAGCTTGGCATCCAATACGTACAACTTCACCTACGCCGACCTGGATGGTTCCAATGAGGTCACCGCCACCCTCAACAAGAGCAATTTCGTCGGAAAGAATTTCGGCTACTTCAGCTTCGCCACCAACAGCACCGCGGACCTTGAGCCCGCAGCTAATGGCTGGGACCTGCTTTTCACCAAGTATACCTCCATCATTCCGGCTCCTGAACCAACGGCCTACAGTGTGGCCGGCGTCCTTCAGAACAAACAGGTGGATGCCGTGCAGGTGGATGGCATTCCGGTGGCCGCCGCACAATGGGAAGGCCAGCAGCTCGATAGTGCGATGAACATCATCGGCTACGACTGGAAGACCTTCAACATGACCACCTTCTCCTATGAATACGCAGAGGACCGCACCTACTTCGTAAGTGACCGCGCCGGCAACGTGTGGAAGCTCGTCTTCATCGGCTACGGCGGATCGGCCACCGGCACCATGACCTTCACGCAGGAACTGGTGAGCGCCACTTCCGTGGACGAGGTCAACACCGGAGCCCTGGCCGTGTTCCCGGTGCCCGTTACCAATGGCATCCTCAACATCCGCGCGGACCAGCTGTTCCGCGGTGCCCGTGTGGAGGTGCTCGATGCCAGCGGTCGCTCCCTGCTTACGACCAGCGTGACGGACCTTGAAGCAGGCGCGACCGCCGCTGTGGATCTGACCGGTATGCCAGCCGGCTTGTACCTGGTGCGTCTTCAGGCCGCCGGCACGCTCCGCACCGCTCGTGTGGTGGTGGAGTGAAGCGGCATCCGCTGAACGAGCATGGACCTGGTATACAGTGTCAACAGGGTGGGGGCGGTCCTTCTTGGACTGGCCCTTCCCTGCCTGCTGTCCGCGCAGATCACGCTCGAGGTGCGCAACGCGAACGATGACCCGGTATCCTATGCCCACGTCCTCTGGCAGGTGCTCGATGGTTCCTCGCTGGGCGGCATGGAAGTGCTGGATGCAACGGGTCGAGGACGCATTGATCCACCGGTCACCGCTCAGCGCATTGCGTTGCGCCTCTCCTTCGTGGGCTATCGCACCATCACCGATACGGTTGCTGCCGGAGCGGCCGTACTGCGCTACATCCTGGTGCCCGATGCGCAGGCGCTTCCCGAGTTCGTGGTCACCGGCCAGTATGCGCCGGCCTCACCGGACAAGGCCGTGCACCGCGTGCGTGTGCTCGACGCAACCACCATCCAGCGCATGGCCGCCAACAACCTCGGCGATGTGCTGCGCAATGAACTGAACATCCGTCTCTCGCAGGATAACATGCTCGGCACCTCCCTGTCCATGCAGGGGCTCGGCGGTCAGAACGTGAAGATCCTTGTCGACGGTGTGCCGGTCATCGGCCGGCAGGATGGCAACATCGACCTGGCCCAGATCGACCTCACCGGTATCGAGCGGGTCGAGGTGGTGGAGGGGCCGCTCAGCGTGAACTATGGCACCAACGCGCTCGCAGGCACGATCAACCTCATCACGCGCAAGCGGGGTGGTGCACCGGCCACGCTCAAGGCATCTGCATACGCCGAGCATATAGGCAGGCTCAACACCACCGTGTCCGCCTCACGACAATGGGGGCGCAACGACATCGTGTTGACCGCTGGGCGCAACTTCTTTGCAGGCTGGGATCCCCGCCATACTGGAATGGTCGACCTGTCGCCTGCGCTGGCGGATACGAACCGATTCCAACAGTGGAAGCCCCGTGAACAGTACTTCGGTCGCTTCAGTTATCGCCATGCCACGGATCGCTGGGACCTGGGCTACAAGGCGGAAGCCATGCACGATGTCATCCTGAACCGGGGGCTCCCACGGGCACCTTACTTCGAGACCGCGTTCGACGAGCAGTACACGACCCTGCGGCTCGACAATGCGGTCACGGCCGAGCATCGCATGGCAGCCGGCCGGAAGCTCAATGCCCTGGTGGCCCACAATCGCTACCTCCGCCACAGCAACCGCTGGTTCCGTGACCTCACCACCCTCAGTGAACAGCTCGTGGGTGGCGATGCCGAGCAGGATACTTCCGGCTTCACGCTCACCAACGTCCGGGCCAACTTCATCCAGGCGCGGGACAGTGCGCGTGTCAACTACGAAGTGGGGGTCGACCTCAACCTCGAGACAGGGTCGGGGCCACGGATCGGTGATGGGCGCGAGGACATTGGTGACTACGCCGTGCTCGCCAGTGCGGAGTACCGCGTGGATGAGCGCCTCACCCTGCGGCCGGGTTTGCGCTATGCCTTCAACACGCGCTACGGTGCGCCCCTGGTTCCCTCCTTCAACATGCGGTGGCAGCTGACCAAAGGCTTCACCCTCCGCGCTTCCTACGCCAAAGGCTTCAGGGCACCCTCCCTCAAAGAGCTCTATCTCTTCTTCGTGGACGTGAACCACGACATCCAAGGCAACACCGAGCTGGCAGCCGAGCGTTCGCATCACTGGTCCACCGCGCTGAACTATCGCCACGCCAAGGACAAGGGTGTCTACACCAGTGAGATCTCCCTGTTCCACAACCGGATGTCGGACCTGATCACGCTCGTACAGGTCTCGGCCACCCGCTTCACCTATGCCAACATCGCCTCCTTCCAGACCACCGGGGGTAGCATTGGGGCTGGCTGGGATAACGGCCATTGGGTGGTCTCCACCGGTGTGGCGGTAACGGGTCGATACGATGCCATCGCCATGGAGGCGGATCGGCCGTACCTCTTCACCACGGAAGTGCGAGCATCACTTACCAAGCAGTGGCTCCGTAAGGGCTGGAGCGGGTCCATCTTCTGGAAGTGGCAGGACCGTCAGGTGAACTATGTGCAGCAGGAGGACGGCAGTGTGGATCAGACCTTCATCGGTGCGTTCCACATGGCCGATGCCACGCTGACCAAACGCGTGTGGAACGGAAGGCTCGCGGTATCTGCTGGTGCGAAGAACCTCTTCAACGTGATGAACATCGCCGCCACCATGAACGGTGGAGCACACAGTGGGGGCGCAACGAGCGTCCCAATGGCCACGGGACGTGTGGCGTTCGCACGGCTGGAATTGGACCTGAAGCGATCGAAATGAGGAACGGTATCATCGTGGGCTCCCTGGCGGCACTTCTGCTCACCGCCTGCATGAAGGAGGAACTGCCTGTTCCGGTCGCCCCCCGTGGCGAGGCAAGGAAGCTACAGCAGTGCATGGGGCCTGGCTATCAGGACCAGCTCTGGATCGATCTGGGCAGCGCGACCGTGGTGAACACCAACCACAAGGAAGCCTGGGACCTTGCGTTCGAAAGCGCACCTGACGGCTGGCGCATCTGGCTGAACGGTGCCAAACTCATGACAGCGTGGGACCGCGGTGCCGTGGATATCGCCCTGCCGCACGACACCGTGGGCATGGCGGCAGGCCGCCGCATCGACGCTCCCAGCGGGCACCGCGACAGCACTGCATTCGGCGATTGGCGTGGTCGTGATGCCGTGTTCGTGGTGGACATGGGGTTCAATACGCTTGGACAATCCCTTGGTTACCGCAAGTTCCGTTTCCGTGAGGTGAACGCTTCATCCTACACCTTCGACGTTGCGCTGATGGACGGCTCCCAGCTGCAGACGGTCACGCTCCCCAAGGACCCCTCGCGGCACCACACATGCTACAAGCTCGGCACAGGCGTTCAGGCCATTGAGCCGCAGCGCAATGCATGGGACATGGTCCTCACCCAGTACACGCACCAGTTCTACGAGCCGTTCATGCCCTACCTGGTGGTCGGCATGTTGTCGGCACCGGGGGTTCGCATCGCTCAAGTGAGCGGAGGCGAGTTCGCTGCTGTGCAGCTCAACGATACATTGCAGCATCCCTTCATTTCGAACCGTGATGCCATCGGTTACGACTGGAAATACTACTCCTTCGATCAGGCATCCTATACGGTCGATCAGGGTGCTGTCTACATTGTTCAGGATGCCGAGGGCTACTACTACAAGGTCAACTTCCTTGACTTCTATGGTGGACAGGGGCAGGTGGGCTGCCCATTGATGCAGGTGGCCCCCTTGTAGCCATCGCCTGATCCTGGCGCGGCTCCCTTGATCGGTGCGTGGCCTTGCCGCACTTGCCGCTGCGCTACATGTCCATGTCCCCTCCGCCACCGTTCCCCGGCTCACGGCGTTGCTGCTCACCACGGCGGCGGAAGAGGGAGGTGTTCTGTTCACCGAACTTCCAGGTGAGCGTGAACCGAACGAAACGCATCTCACGCCGACGGAAATTCTCCTGGTAAAGCGCCGGCGTGTCCAGGATGTTGCCCCAGCGACGCGTGAAGAACACGTCGTTCACAGAGACCACGGCGGAAAGCTTGCGCGTGATGTCGTGCCCAAGGGAGGCATCCACGCCGTACTGCGCAACGGTGAGCCCCTGCGGCTGTATTTCCGGACTTTCGTATTCCCCGTTCACCTGCGCGTTCCAATTGCTCTGGCTTCCAAAGCGGTAGGCCAGCAGCAGCTTCGTTTCCCAATTGTACCCCTCGTTGCGTGTGCTGCCATTGTTGCTGGAGAGCGCGATGTTCGTGTAGCGCACCGATCCGCTCAACGTCACCTGGAACTTCGCGAAGGGCTCCACCTTCACCACATGCTCCCATCCGGCACTGGTGCTGTAGCTCCCGTTCACGAAAGTGTTCAGCAGGATCGTGCTGTCGCTTTCCAGCGGTGCGCTGAACCCGGTGATGACATCCTCGGTGAAGCGCCCGTAAAGGCTGGTGAACCAGCTCGCCTTGCCCTTCATGAACGGCAGCAGGTGGTTGATCTCCGCAATGTTGCTGAACTCCGGTGAGATCGTCGGGTTGCCGATCCGCAGGTTCCGTGCATCGCTGAACATGATGAACGGCATGATCTGCCAGAACCGCGGGCGTTGGATCTTGCGGGAGAAGTTGACCTGGAGCTCGCGCATGCTGCCATCCCACTTGCGGCTCAGGTAAAGGCCCGGGAACAGTGCCTTCACAAGGTCATCGCCACCGTTCGGATACTTGTAGCTGAAGGTCTGGTCCCTGCCGCGCAGCTCGGTCACGAACCAGGTCTGTTCGAAGCGCAGTCCCGCCTGCATGGACCACCGTTCGGTGAGCTTCCGGGACCAGTTCACATAGGCCGCATTGACAATGTCCGTGATGTCGTAATCGTTGCTCAAGGCACTGTCCCGCGTGGCCACCGATGCAGGAGGAGTGAGCACTGACACGTACAACCAGGTATGGTCCAGCTTGTAGCTGCCCTTCAGGCCCCATTCCAGCTTGTTGTTGCCCATCGGGCGTATCACATCCAACTGCCCGCCGAACTGGTGAAGGTCCGATCCGCCGATGTTCTCCTGCGCACGCTGCAATCCCTCCAGGCCGCCCCCGTAACCGAACAGCTCGAACAATGAACGGCTGTCGCGGTCCCACCGGTTGTAATTCACATCGGCCGTCCACTCCCGCCCCTCCGGCCCCTGATGCCGCCAGGCCAGCTGGGTGGTGTAGCTGGCGTTGTTCATGTCGCTGCTGTTCACCTGTGCGCCGTAATTGACAAGCTCCCCATTGAGGTCCTCGTTGCTGTAGCGCTGCTCGTCGCGGCCATCACGGTCGCGGAAACGCAGGTTCTGCGACAGGCTGATGGTGTTGCGGTTGTTCACCTGGTAGTCGATGCCGAAACGACCTCCTTGCATCCTGCCACGGTCGCTGCTGGTGCTGTTCTGCTCAAAGGTGGAAAGCACGCTACCCCCCAGCAGGTCCTCCCGAAGCGTGCGGCCGTCGGTAACGTTCCGGTTGGTGTTGTAATTGTAGGACAGGTTCAGACCCAGGCGACCTTCCCGCATGTTGAGGTTCAGCCCACCCTGATAGCGGTCGTTGCTGCCCACACCGGCCTGCAGTTGACCACTGTAGCCTGGTTTGGTGTTCTTCTTGAGCACCACATTGATGATGCCCCCCGTGGTGCTGGCATCGAACGCCACCGACGGGTTGGTGATCACTTCAACCCGCTCGATCTCCTCGGCCGGCAGCTGGTCGAGGGTGATGGTGGTGGGCCGCCCGTCGATCAACACCTGGGGGTTGGAACCCCGCATTTCCACATTCCCGTCCACGTCAACGCTCAAACCCGGGATGTTCTTCATCACGTCCACGCCGCTGCCTCCCTGTGTGGTAAGGTCCTTGTCAACATTGAAGACCCTGCGGTCCACCTGCATCACCATGGTGTTCCGCTCACCGACCACCTCCACCTCCTTGAGCAGCTGCTGGTCGGGCTGAAGGGCGATGTTGCCCATATCCAGCTCCATGCGCTCGCGGCTCAATGCGATTTGTTGCTCGAGAGGTGTGTAGCCAATAAAACTGAACACCACCCGGAGGGGACCAAGGGGTAGCTTCTCCACACTGAAATCCCCATTGTTGCGAACGATCGTGCCGCCCAGCAGACTGTCCCTGCGATACACGGTGACAGTGGCGAATTCGGCCGGTTTGCGCGTGCCGGCATCAATGACCTTGCCATAGACCCGGCCGTTCATCGCTGCTCCAGGACCGCGTCCGGGACCTTGGGCCCATGTAAGCACAGGTGCCACGAGCAGCCATGGGATCAGGATGTATCGGAGCCGTGCAGTGTTCGGAAAGGAACGTGTCATGAGGGGGTAAAGGTACCGGGTAGCCTCCGCCGGTCGGACCGGAACAGGCTCCCGTTCCGCCACCGCATCGCCGTGATCAACAAAATTTGGGAGCTGCCTGCCCTGAACGAAAGAACCCCCCGGGCGTGCCGGAGGGTCCTTTTTGAAGTGTGCGTTGCTTAGTACTCGTCCTCGCGGAAGCGATCGCTGCGGTCGCTGCGCTCGCCACGGAAGCCACCGCGGTCACCACCGCGATCGCCGCCACGGTAACCGCCGCGGTCTCCGCCGCCGAAGCCACGGTCACCACCGCCGAATCCGCGACCACCACCGAAGCCACCGCCACTGCGGGGACCTCCTTCGGTCCGAGGACGCGCCTCGTTCACCACCAGGTCGCGGCCGTGAAAGTTCTTGCCATTGGTCGCTTCAATGGCTGCGCGGCCCGCTTCATCATTGGCCATTTCCACGAATCCGAAGCCGCGGCTGCGGTTGGTGGCCCTGTCCATGATGATCTTCGCCGAGGTCACTTCCCCATAGGGAGCGAACAGCTCGTGAAGGTCCTGGTCCTTGACAGAGTAAGGAACGTTGGCGACGTAAATGTTCATGAGTTCTACTGACTGTGTTTGTTTGATCTTGCCTGTGCCGCGGAGGTCTCGCCAAAGAACGCCCCGGCCGTTGGGCGCAACGAAAGTAGGGCGAAATCCGATCCGGTCAAGTACCCCCGTGACGCTGGTCACTTGAGCGACCATGCTCGGGACCTACCTTTGTCCCCGCTTTACGGTACGAAAGACCCCATGTCCAACCCCTCCTTCGCAAAGACCCCCCCTGTCTTCTTCCAGCGCCTCCGTGAGGTCACCGAGGCCTACTTCCGGGAGAACGACCTCAAAAAGACCGGCGATCACCGCCTTTATTGGAAAACGATCATCCTGCTTTCCGCCTTGGTGGGCCTCTACGTGGTCCTGGTCTTCTTCACACCGGCAAGCACTTGGCTCGCGCTCGGCCTCAGTGCCCTCCTCGGGCTTGTGGTCGCCAGCATCGGCTTCAATGTGATGCACGACGGTGCCCATGGATCCTACAGCAGCCGCAAATGGGTCAATGAACTGATGGGACACTCCCTTAATCTGCTCGGCGGCAGTGTGCAGTTCTGGAAGATGAAGCACAATGAGAACCACCACACCTTCACCAACATCGAAGGGATGGATGATGACATCGACATCAAACCCTGGGTCCGGGTGCATGAAGGTCAGCCCCGCTACTGGTTCCACCGGTTCCAGCACATCTATGGCCTGCTCCTTTATGGACTGACCTACTTGTTCTGGGTCTTCTTCAATGACATGAAGAAGTACTTCACCGGTAAGATCGCCGATAACACCCGGATGAAACCGCTCAAACTGAAGGACCACATCGTGTTCTGGGCGACCAAGCTGGGCTATGTGACCATTTTCCTCGTGCTCCCCATGTTCTTCGCAGGGGTCGTACCCACCTTGGTCGGTTACGGTGTCATGGTGTTCGTCACCGGTCTGTTCATCGCCGTGGTGTTCCAACTGGCCCACGTGGTGGAGCACACCGAGTTCGTCGACCCCGCGATCGATGGTGCGCAGATCGAGAATGAATGGGCGGTCCACCAGGTGAACACCACCGTGAACTTCGCCACGCACAACAAGGTCTGGAACTGGCTCTTTGGTGGGCTCAATTTCCAAGTGGAGCACCATCTCTTCCCTCGCATCAGCCACGTGCACTACCCCGAGATCAACAAGCGTCTCAAGGAGGTTTGCGCCGAATTCAACGTACAGTACCGCGAGTTCCCTTCACTGCGGAGCGCCTTGCTTTCGCACCTCCGTCACCTCAAGCAGGTCGGCGTGGCCTAGTTACCCGCTCCTCCAAGCCGCCAGAACAAGGGCGGGCAGCACGGTCATCGACCCGCTGCCCGCCCTTTTCCTTCTTCGATCGGACCTCACTCCAGCACCACAGGCAGGTCCTTGGGGTATTTCACCTCGTAGCTGAAGCCAAGATTGCGCGTCGCCTTGGGGTCCAACTTCAGTGTCCATGTCAAGCTGCCACGGTCCGTGTTCACGGTCGCCCCACCAACCTCCTTCAGCTTCACCTCCACTTCGCTCTGAGGGCTCAGCGGATATTGATCGCGCAGTACCAGGTCCACGGCCGTTCCATTGGTGTTCCGTACCCCGATGTCCCATCCGATGGTCACCGTGCGCTTGCCACCTACGACCGCTTTTTCGTTCGTGGACTTCCGCTTTACACGTTCTACGACCACACCCTTGTCACGGCCCAGTGAAATGTCCAGGGTGTCCTTCGGCTGGTCCAGTTGCAGGAAGCTCTTGCCCACGAAGGTGCCTTCGAAGAACACGTTGGCTTCACCGGGTAGCAGGTTCAGGTCCTCCCAACCCGTGGTGCGCGCGTACAGGAAGGCGTCGCGGTCCAGTTTGGGTGTGGCGTAGTGCGTGTAGCTCGCATTGATGCTATGGTTCTGCACCGCCACCAAATGCGGAGCACCATCGCTCGGAACGCTGAAGCTGCGGTCGATCCGGAATTCTGCCGTGGTCGCGCGCTGCTGGACCGTAGTGGGGAGCAGCACCGTTGCTTCAAGCTCCTTTACATCATCCATGGAACCGGCCATGTCCATCATGGCCGGTGCCTCCGTTTTTTGACGAGCGACCGCGGGTGTCAGGCGGTGCATGGCTTTATACAAGTGGAGCGTCCAGGGCTGCAACGTGGGCATCACACCGCCCAACGTGGGGTTGCCACTGCTCAGGCTGAGTTCCACTTTGCTCCAATCCTCACCGGTGTTGTTCACCACTTGTGCCTTCATCAACAGGTCGATGGGCTGTCCCACGGCCTGGGCACGCAGGTCATATGCTGGTGTCCAGCCAGCAGAGCGTACGAAGTAGTTCAACATGAAGGTGGCCGCCACCTCCGATCGGGAATCGATGTCCACGACCACTTCGCTCGTAGGACGCGGCGCCTGGGCTTGCATCTGCTGAAGCTGCTGCTGCAATCGGCCTTTCTCTTCCTGCAACGCGGTGAGTTTCTCCTGTTGCGCCAGCCAATTGCTCTTGGTCACCTTCAACCGCTCGCGCACATAGTCGTTCACCGCGGTGAGCTGCGCAGCCGTCAGTCCGTTCTGCTGCCCGCCGATGCTGCTGTTCTTCCCCAACAACTGCTCCTCGTTCACCCAGATGTCCTGCATGGCCTTCTCGTACGCCCAGTCCTTGTCGATCTTCCGCATCCGCTCCTGAAGTGCTTCGATCTCCTTCTTCTTCGGGCTCTCCGTGAGGTAGTTCACCCGGTGGTTGACGCTCAGGATGGCGTATCCGCCCTTGCCCGTTACCTGGATGCTCTGCGGGTCGAGGTCTTGCGCCAGCCCGGTGAAGACGAGCGTGGTGCTTCCGGCCGGCAAGGTGGCGCTGGCCGTGCGTGTCACTTGCGCGCCCGCAAGGAACACCCGGGCCTCGGTGATGCGACTTGACACGGGACGCTCGCTTTCCGCTGCGAACAGCTGAACGGCGGTGAGGAAGCCTGCGAGAAGGAAGGTGTAACGGTACATGGTCCGGTGTTCTGGTGTAAAGGTCCGCATTGCGGTACACTTCACGTTGGGCAAGGTTCATGCCGTTGGGACCGTTGAACGCAACAAGCCCCGGCCAACACTGACCGGGGCTTGCCCTTGAACTTCAGGAAGCGCTGATGCTTACATCATGCCACCCATGCCGCCCATGTCGGGGCCATGGCTGTGACCAGCGGCCTTCTCCTCCTTCTCCTCGCTGATCACGCACTCGGTGGTGAGCAGCATGCTG
>CAYZBO010000004.1:0-32831 GCA_964476665.1 uncultured Chryseobacterium sp.
CACCGTGGTGGTGTTGCTCGTGCTCGTCGTGATCGTCAGCACCAGGATCTCCGTGGCGCAGCCGTTCACCTCCGTGTACGTCCCGCTCTGGGTGTAGGTCTGACCGTTCACGGCCCAGGTGTAGCTATCGCACTCGCTCACCGTGGTGGTGTTGCTCGTGGTGGCGGTCACGGTAACGGAGAAGCTCTCGCTATCGGTGCCACAGCCGTTGGAGGCGACCACAGTATAAGTTCCGGAAGCTGCTGTGGAGGCAGCCGGGATGCTGGGGTTCTGCTCCAGGGACTGGAACCCGTTGGGGCCTGTCCAGGAATAGGTAATGGTACCAGTACCGCTCGCACTTGCATTGAGGTTCAAGGCGGCACCCGAGCAAATGGGGCTGTTGCTGCCGAAGGAGTTCAGTACGGGAGGTGCCACGGGAGTGCCGGCGCAGCCGCAGTTGGGCGCAGTGCCGGTGTAAACATCATTGACCGTGCAGGGGTCATTGTCATTGCATGGGGTACCGGGCAGAGCCGAACCTCCAATGACGCCAAGGCAATCCACGTTGCATGTTCCCACATTGACCGCAGTGGCATCGATGTCACCGGTCAGGGCAGGGTCCTGGTTGCCGTTCAGGGAGATGAAGAAGTTGCGGTTGTTCTGGTCCGTGTACGTGTCGTTCACGATGTTGAACTCCGTACAGCCCGTGTTGTTGCTCACGGTCAGTCGCCACACGGTCACCCAGGTATCGGCCGGCAGGGACGTTTCGCATCCACCGTCGTCGATCAGCCAACCGAGCTGGGCATTACCAACGGCCGTGTAGGTGCGGTACTTGAACCCGTTGCCAGGTATCACCTGTGCCGAGGGGCCGAGAGGGAAGGCCTGGTTGGACGTACACCAGGGGCTGGATCCAAGACCGATGGTGGCTGGCGAGGTATCCGGCCAGCGTACGGTGAAGACCAGGTTGCTGATCACCTGGTCGAACGAGTTGCCGTTCGCACGCAAGCGCACATCCATTTGGTTGGCAGTGGGTCCGGGGACCAGGTCGATATCAACGCTGGTCGGCAACTGGGCCCGCACGGTTCCTCCAGCGAGGAACAGCAGCGTGGCAGCGGCGAACCAGGTCCGCCAGCGTGGGGTCGTACTACACATGGGTCTTGGTGTTGGTGTCAAGGTTCAGGAAGGTTCAGGGACAGGGAAGATACAGTGTATTGTGATCGGTGTGCTCAAGGCAGTTGTTCATCGCGCACCTGGGTGGGGACAGCACCGCCCAGATTGAACAGGATGATGTCGCGATCATTGGCACCACCGGTGTAGCGCACCACGCCGTCCAGGTTGGTGTCCGTCACCAGGTATCCGGAGACCGTGTTGGTCGGCACGATACCGCCAACGCTCACTAGGATGGGATCGCGATCGTTCGCGCCACCCGTGTAGCGCAGGAACCGGTCAGCGTTGACATTTCCGGACCAAAGGGTGAGCTTGCCGCCATTGTTGCGGCGCGCGTCGGTCCCATGGGTGGCCGTAGCGGCAGACGTCATGTCCACCAGCACCGGAGAGCTTCCTGCGAAGGCCACTGGAGTTGCGGTCATGCATCCGAAATGGTTCCGGTGCCGCACGGCCACATGATAGTTGCCATTGGGGACGGCGAAGCGCACAGGAGCACCACCGGCACCGATCACCTGACCGGAAGCAGTGACCACAGCGCTCAAGCTAGCGACCACCGCGGTGGGCAGAGCCGGGTCGCGCAGTTCCACGAGCACCCAATCCACCACAGCGTTGGCACCGGTCTGTGCAAGCACGGCGGGTGCCAGCACCTCACCTCCCCCACCAACATGTACGTAGCCGAGACCCGTGTAAGGCTCGATGGTCGGGATCAGACCTTGCGAGCGGAGGGCATCGGACATCAGGCCCGTGGCACTGTTGTACGGTCCATCGAGCGCCATGCGGAGATCCAAGGTCACGCCATCGGTCACCGTCGCAGTTACCGGAACTCGGGCACTTTCGCTCACCACGGACGGGGTTTCAACGTGCCAGTCATAGAGGTAGTAATAGTAGGCCGCCCCCCCCGTGCTACCGGTGATGGCACCCAGTCCGGCGATGTCATAGGGATAGCTCACCCCGGCGTTGTCACGGTGCAGTTGTTGGATGATCTCCGTGTTGTCATCGAAGGCGGTGATCCGATGTCCGGTCCCCGCCGGCACGTGGAAGTCCAATTGCACCCGTGTGGTCCCGTTCGGTACGTAGACGACCTTCTCGGCGATGAGTTGCCCGGTATTGTCAACGAGCGCGAAGTGACGCTCGCCATTACCGGTGGCATAGACCTTGACGGACCGAAGGGTGAACGGCTGGTAGGCGTCGAACACGAGCCACTGCTTCACATTGCTATTGTTCTGGGCACCGGACAGATCGGTCTTGCCCACCTGAGCGTTCACACCGGGGGTGGCCAGCCGACGCGAGGCGTAGTAGGTGGTGGTGCTGTTCAATACCGGCGTGGTGAACTGCAGGCCCGAGGCGAGCGGCGTGGGTGCGCTCATGTCCGCGTACCACATCACTTCACCGCCAGCATCGTCCGCCTGCAACTGTGCCGCAGCGGGGGCCAATACTTCATCGCCGGTCAGCACCGGTGGTGCCACGGTGGCTTGCACCTCCACGGTGACAGGTGCGGACGCAAGCGTTCCGCATGGACCGGTGACCGTTACGCTGTAGCTGCCAGAGGAAGTAACGTCGATGGAGCGTGTTGTGGCTCCATTGCTCCATAGGTAGGAGTAACCCGGTGAAGCTGTGAGCCGCACGGTCCCACCAGCCGGGGCCTTGAGCCCGTTCGGAGCGGAAATGCTCGCGGTGCCACCGCTCCCGGAAGGACGCTGCTGGGTGAGGGTGAAGGGGATCGCCGTCCAGTTGTTGTCGTCATTCTCCTCGGCGAACACGTTGGTCGGGTCCACTTCCGCTACGATCCAGTAATTGCCGTTGCAAAGACCGTCCATCATGACGATCCACATCATGTCAAGGCTCTCCGAATAGATATCCGTCCTGCCCACTGAGATGCCTTGCACGTTCGTTCCGCAACCATACCCTCCGAAGAGACCCTGGTTGGTGAACATGGCCGTGGTAAGGATGGTTCCGTTCCCATATGTCTGCACATCACGACAGTGGCCGTTGTAGGAGGTACAGCTCCCGTAGTCCATCAGGCAGAACCCGATCTTGGCACCGGTGGCCACGATCGGCCAATCCCGGGGATCAGGCACGCCCGGCTGCTCCAAGCGCAAGGTCATGGTGGTCCAATCATTCACATGGTAATGGCCGTGGCTGGCGTGGTAGGTCATGCTGCCGGCCTCCCGCTCGCTCCAACTCATCTGCGAGCCGTTCTTGTGGTACACCCTCTGGTAGATCACCTGCTTGGGGTTCTGCCCATTGGGGCAGGAGAAATTGGTCTGGCCGCTCACCTGAAAAGTATCGGAACCGCAGACGAAGGTCCGCAGGCCTGACTCGGCAACCGTGCGCACCTCCAGCGGGCCGTGTCCGATGTTCGGGGTGGAGCCGGTCACACGCAGACGGCCCGCGTTCGATCCGGTCTGTGGGTACTCGGTGGGACCCGAAGCGTAGTTCGCCAGACCGAACCATGAAATGGTGATGTCCGGTTCCAGGTCGCAATCCGTTTGTCCAGCCGTCTCACAAACACAGGAAGTGGCGGTGTTCAGTGAGCACTGCCCCCACACAGTGACAGCGGGCGAACAGAACGCAACGAACAGGGCGGCGTAGTATCGTTTCATGCAGGGAATATCCGGTGAACGGGTGGGCAAGATAACTGCCCTCTCCCTGTCAGGTCAAGCCGGACCACCCCTAACAAAGGTTCTATTGGAGCAGGAATCGCCCGATCATGGGGATCCCGACCGGTGTACGGCACACGACGTGGTACAGGGACGGGGCCAGTCCTTCCAGCCCGGCTATCACTGTGCGCCCGCCAGCGGTTCGGCCCTCACGTACAAGCCGCCCCGTGCCATCGATCAGCGTCCAGGTATGCTCCACCCCTTCGGGCAGGCCCTCCAGGACCAGCTGACGATGGGGCAGCATATGTACCGCCAATTCCGGCGTGTGCATGTGCTCCTCGGCACTGAGCTCCAGTTCGAAGCGGGCAGCGCCCCCGGATGCCGTTCCCGCCCACAAGGTGCCGTCCGGTGCTCGCAGCACGGACAGCACATGATCATCAGGCAACCCGGAATTGGCGGCGTCCAGGTTGGTCCAATCGCTCACATCACGGAACAGCAGCACGCCTGCCGTCTGCGTACCCACCAGTTTCATGTCCTGGTCATCGATGAAGATGCTCGTCATGCTGTTGTCCGGAAGGCCCGCTGTGAACGTGCTGTACGCGAACCATGGACCACCGATGAAATCACCGGCATGCCATACCAGCCCACCGGCGGGACAAGCGAGCCAGCGGTCGCCATTGGCATCCAGGGCGATCGCGTTGGCAGAATTATCAGGAAAGAAGGAATTGAACGTGGTGTAATAGATGAAGTCCTCCTCGTCAAAATAGGTGAGCCCGGCATTCACCGTTGCCACCGAGACCAGGTCATCACTGCGCACCGCCACCTGCTTCACATGGGGCAGGAAGAACTGGTTGCCTCCGTAGCTGGTCTCGCTGTCATCGTATACGCGCCACTCCGAGCCCGTGTAACAGGCCAGCCCGAGGGGCGTGGAGACCCACACCCAACCCCGGTGGTCGTGCGTGATGCTGTTGATCTCTTCCAAGGGAAGGGTCAGCCCGTCCGTATCGATCCCGGACCATGTCACACCGTCCCAGATCCCGATGCCGTTGAACCGGGTTCCCACCCAAAGGCGTCCATCGGCATCCAGGGCGAGGCAAGAAACATCGTTGGACGGGATGTCGCTGTCATCCACTTGGAACGTGGTCCAACCATCGTCCTGCAGGCGTACCAATCCCCAATCGGTTCCGAACCAAAGTGTACCATCGGGCTCGGCCAGCATGCTTCCCACGCGGTCGCTGGGCAGATGACCTGAAGCCACGCTGAACACCTCCCACGCACCATTTTGTGCGACCATGATGGTCGGCATGGCCCAGAACAGAAGGGAACAGAGACCGGTTCGCATCAGGGCAGCTGTTCCACGATGGTGGCGGTGGGTACCGATCCACCCACGTTGAGCAGGATCGGATCGCGGTCATTGCCGGTGCCGACGTATTTCACGGTGCCGTCCAGGTTCACGTCCGCAGGCAGGTAACCGGTCACCGATGCCGTGGGGACCGAACCTCCGATGGCGGTCAGGATGGGATCGCGATCGTTGGCGCTGCCGGAATACTTGATCACATCATCCGGAAGCACGTTGCCGGCCCAGAGGAACGACGTGGCACCCACGACTTTTCTCGCATTGGTCCCAAAGACCGGTGTAGCCGAGCTGCGCAGGTCGAAGGGAACGTTCACCGGCCCGAGGATGACATCGTTGGCGCTCAGACAGCCGAAGTGGTTGCGATGCCGAACGGCCACCCGGTAAGGCCCGGGTGCCACAGAGAACGCCAATGGTGAGGAACCATCGACATCCACGATGTCACCATCGCGCTGGATGAGGCCGTGGCGGACGGCCACCACCACCGAGGGATCGGAACTCTGCCGGAGCTCCACGCGCACCCAGTCCACCGGTGCGTTGTTACCGCTCACCCCGAACAGGCCCTCGATCGCCTGCTCGCCACCTCCACCGAAGGCCGGATAGCCAAGGGCCGTGTAGGGTTCAGTAATGGGCAGAAGACCGCTGGTGCGGAGCGCATCACGCATCAGACCATCGCCCGTGACATAGGCGCCATCAAGCCACGCGGATGCCTGCAGGGGGAGTTGCACCGGCACACAGAAGTTACGCACCGCCGGTGCACCGATGTTGATGTCCTCGGACACGAAGGCGAGTTGCTGTCCGAAGCCGTCCTCGACCTCGATCACCCCGGCACCGTAGGCACAGCAATTGCCATCCCCGAACGAATCGAACACGCGGAGCTCATAACAGCCCGCAGGAACGCAGAGGTTCACGGAAGGCTGCACCTGAGTGCCATTGCCGGCCAGCTGTGCATAGGGTCCTCCCGATGCGATCACATCTCCGTCCGACAAGAGTTGCCAGGTGGTCTCGTTGCCATAGCGGTCGATGGTGATGTTGACCATCAAGGGGTAACAGGCGGCCGTGGTGAACGACCAGGCGGGTGCTACCGGCCCGAAGCCGCAGTCGTTCACCGCCTGCACCGTCCAATAATAGGTGCTTGCCGATGCCACTGCACTGCCCGGGGTGAAGCTGGTGGTGGTGATGCCCACCGCACTTTCGAGGATATTGACCATGCCGGGATCCGTGGCGATCTGCAAGGCGTAGCTGACCGCTCCGGGGGTGGGGTCCCAGGACAGGGGGCTGCCGGGTGCCACATCCGTGGCGCCATCGACCGGACCGGTGCGCACCACGGTGCCTGGCGAATCGTTGATCACCACGGTCAAGGGAACGGTACGGTTCGCGCTCGCGGAAGTGGCGGTAAGAGTGAACCCGACCGGACCGACCGGCAGGTTCTGTGTGCCGGAAATGGTGAGGGTGGAATTCGCTCCAGGTGTGATCGGGTTCGGGCTGAAGGATGCCGTGAGCCCCGGAGGCAGGCCCGTGGTACCCAGGGTGATCGGCTGCGTGTATCCGGCCAGCGAACTGGTTTGGACAGTGAACACCGCATTGGCCGGCTGACAGACGCTCACCGTCGTGCTCGGAACACTGAGCGCATAGTCCGGCGAGCTGGGCACCGTGATGGCGAAATTGACATTGGAGATATCGTAGAAGATGTTCCCGTTGGCACGTACCATGATGCGCGCCGTGCTGGAGGCCGGTATCAAGGGCAGCGTCACGCTCTGGGTCCCATCGTTGGCGGTGGCGGTCAGTAGCGTGTGGGGGTATGTGAAGCCACCATCCACGCTCAGCAGGATGTCCACGTTCGCGCAGCTCACGGGTGCCACGTTCGTGGAGGCCACATCCCAGGTAACGGTCTGTGTGCTGCCAGCCGCCCAGGACACATTGGTATTGGGCTGCGTGACCACGAACGGCCCGGCGGAACCAGCGACGGTCACCACCATGTCGTCCTGATCGTTGCACCCCGCGCCGGGAGCATTGTCACGCACGGTGACCCGGAAGTTGTAGGTGCGTGCCACGCTTGCAAGCACCTCCCAGGTTGGGGTGGTGCCCGCCACCACGGCGCTCAGGGCCGGGAAGTAGCGCTCGGGACCTGCAGTGGGCAGCAGCGACCGGAAGTTGGGTCCCGACGCACTGGTGGCTACGGGCGGCTGCGTGGACACCTGGTTGTTCATCTGCTCCCAGCAGTAGCTCAGGGTATTGCCAACGTTCGCATCGTTGCCGGTGGCTGTGAGCACGAAGGGCGTACTACGCGGAATCGTGCGATCGGGACCGGCGCTCACGGTCGGAGCGATGTTACCCGAAGGGGTCACCACCGGACAAGTGCTGCTGGTGCCTACCGTGATGTTGGCCGCCATCTCCTGCATGCTGAAGCCGTGGAAGTAGGCATCCGAATTGTTCTGGACGTTCGGTGAACAAATACCGGCATAACCCATGATGGTGCTGGCGCTGCCGGGCTCGAACGCGGCCACGCTCGCCCTGTTGCAGTTGTTGTTCTGGGTGTGGTTGCCACCGTATTGATGACCCATTTCGTGCGCGACATAGTCCACATCGAAGGGGTCTCCCACCGGGTTGGGTTGTCCCGTCACACCCCCGGCCTTCAGGCTGTTGTTGCAGGGGCTGTTCAGATAGGCCACACCGCCACCACCGGTGCTGAACACGTGACCGATATCGTAGTTCGCACTGCCGATGACCCCGTCGCATGCGGTCTGGTTCTGCCCGAGCATCGCACTGCCATTCGTATTGCTGTAGGGATCGGTGGAAGCTGAAAGATAGATGAGTTCGTCGGTGTTGGGCACCAGCACCATCGTCAAGGTCGCATCCCGTTCGTAAATGCCGTTCACCCTGTTCATGGAGGTGACCATGGCGGCCAGGGCAGGGCCCTTGTTGTTGTTCGTTGTGTTGGAGCCGTGGTAGTTGGCGTACTCACCGGTACAAGCCAATGCCAACCGATAGGTCCGCAGCTGGCAGTCGCCCACCCGGTCCGTACCCATTTCTTCGATCCATGCCCGGCTCTGCTGTTCAGCCGCAGGCAGGTCGTTCACCGCTTCATACCCGCAGGAAAGCGTGGCACCGGCACCCTGCTTACGGAAACGGTCCTTGCGGTAAACGATGATGTGGTCCCGGTCGCCGAAGGCATACGGGTCGATGAACCACCAACCATCACGATCGTCCATCACCATGGCATGGAACCCGTGCATGGTGAGGTCCAACCGCACCTGCACGTGAGGACGCTCAAGGCTGACACCGGCGAACGTGCGGATGTCCGGATAGCGTGCCGCAAGCTCGGGGTGCATCACCGTATTGGGCCAGATGCGGAAGCGCTCCGCGCCGCCATCGGGTCGCGGAAGTCGGAGCTCCGTGGCCATCCCGCGCGGTTCGGGCAACAAGGCCCCCAATACCATCGCGTCGATCGCATAGGACAGGTGTTCATCAGGAAGGATGCGTCGCTCCACACCTGGGCCGGTGCGCAGATCAACAACATCGGACCAAAAGGTGGTGCGCTGAGCGCTGGCGGCAACGAGCGCAAAGGCCCCGCCTACCAGGAAGGAGACACGAAAGAACATGGACGATCGGACGTATAACGTTATTCAGCCACCACCAACCTCTTGGTCACCACACCTTCCGGCACATGCACCTCCAGCCCGTAGGGACCTGCGGCAAGGCCGTTCAGTTCAATGGCGATGACCTGGGCACCCACAGGAAGGTCACGGACCATGGAGCGCATCTGGCGGCCCATGGCATCACGCACAACGATGGCCACGTTGTGCGCGGGCACGTCACGTTCCACCAGCAACTGTGTATGACCTGCGGCGGGATTGGGGGCGATGCGCACAGCGTTATCCGATGCGCTCAGCGGCGCAACATCGGTGAACAAGGTGTAGATCTCGCCGGTGCGATCCTGCCCTTCCAGCGATACGTAGTAGTCCCCGTTGTTGGTGATCACGCCGGTCCAATCGTCGTTGACGATCTCATAGGAGGCTGCGCCGCCCAGGGTGTTGATGCGGCAGATGACGTACTCCTCACCACCCTCCCAGGCCAGCTCGGCATCGGGGAAGCTGGTCAGCGAACTGCCGTAGAACACCTGGTAGCGGTAGATGCCGACCACCTGCTCGCCACCCGACTTGGCCACCGGCACACAGGCGGAATAGGCAGGCTCCTGCTCCACGGTCCCCAAGCCTTGGGAACCATTGTCCAGCCACCGCACCGTGAACACGCAGGATGAGAACAGGGAGCTGAAGGGACCATCAGGACGCATCCGCACCTCGATCTGGTCAGTGGGCAGGGTGGCCCACGTGATGTCGACGAGGGGAAGCTGAGCGAAGGTCTGCGAGGCAAGCAGGAAGGTGCCTGCCAGCAGGAGCGTACGGGTCGGGGTCATGATGTGGGCGATGGGGACGGACGTTCGTGAGGGTGTCCGAAATTACGCAAAGAACACACCCCCCGTCAAAGAGTTCCCTCAGAGGATCTCCGCCACGATGCGCTCCACGGTCACCCCTTCGGCCTCCGCCTTGTAGTTGCGTACGAGGCGGTGGCGCAGGATGGGCAGCGCCACGGCCTGCACATCAGCGATGTCGGGCGCGAAGCGGCCGTGTGCAAGGGCATGCACCTTGGCGCCGAGCACCAGGTACTGCGAAGCACGCGGACCCGCCCCCCAGCTCACGTTCTCGTTCACCACCTGCGGTGCCATGCCGCTTCCAGGGCGCGTGCGCGCCACCAGCTTCACGGCATACTCCATCACATTATCGGTCACCGGCACCTTCCTCACCAAGGCCTGATGCCCGATGATCTCCGTGGCGGACAACACCGGTTCCACGGTGGCCTGCACATGGCCGGTCGTGGCGCGGACCACGGCGAGCTCCTCCTCATAAGTGGGGTAGTCCACCCAGATGTTGAACATGAAGCGGTCCAATTGGGCTTCGGGCAGCGGATAGGTGCCTTCCTGTTCGATCGGGTTCTGGGTGGCCAGCACGAAGAAGGGATCGGGCAGCACATGGGTCTGGCCGGCGGCGGTGACCATACGCTCCTGCATGGCCTCCAGCAGAGCGGCCTGGGTCTTCGGCGGGGTCCGGTTGATCTCGTCCGCCAGAATGATGTTGGCGAACACCGGTCCCTTGATGAACTTGAAGCGCCGGTCCTGGTCGAGCACCTCGGAGCCGATGATGTCGCTGGGCATCAGGTCGGGCGTGAACTGGATGCGGTTGAAGGTGAGCCCCAGCGCCCGGGCCACGGTGTTCACCAGCAGGGTCTTGGCAAGGCCGGGCACACCCACCAGCAGGCAGTGCCCCTTGGCGAAGATGCCCATGAGCACCTGTTCCACCACCTCGTTCTGGCCGATGATCACCTTGCCCACCTCACGTTTCAATCGGAGGTGGTCCTCACCGAACTGTTCGGCCGTGCGTATCTCGTTGTTCGCGTTGCTCATTGTGTTCACCGTATTTCACCGCCGGTCACCGCTTCCGTCCGTTGCCTGCCCGGGCACCCATGCATGCAGGAACGCACAACCGGCATGCTCGGGTGCGATGCGTATGTAGGTCGCCTGCAGGCGGTCCTTCACCCAGGTGTCTATCGCCTTGGCACGCTGCTCACCTTCCGCCGCCTGCTGCATCAGCCGGTAGTCGTCCTTGAGGTTGGCACGGTGGGGTGCGGTGCGCACGTTCAACTTCAACAAGCGATAGGCCTTCGATCCATCGGGCAGCACGATGAGCTGGGGCTCGCTCACCTCGCCCTCCTTCAGCTTGTCCAGCACGAAGAAGGTCTGCTGGTCCAGTGCGCTCATGTCCCAGCGCGCCGAGTTGCTGTTGGGCTCGATGACCACCCCGCTGGTGCCGCGGCTTTCCTCGTCGTCGGAGAACTCCAGGGCCAGTTCCCCCATGTCGCGGCCATTGATGATCAATTGACGCAGGCTGTCCAGGAGATCACGTTCCCGTTGGATGTCCGCACTTCCCACCTGGGGGCGCATCAGCACATGGCGTGCACGGTACTGTTCACCACGCCGCTCCTCCAATTGCATGAAATGCCACCCGTACTGGGTCTGGAACACCTGGGACACCTCGTTCTCCTTGAGGCTGAGGGCCACCGCATCGAACTCCGGCACCATGACACCGGTGGGCACCAGTCCAAGCTCGCCGCAGTCACGGGCCGATCCAGGGTCCTCCGAGTACAGGATCGCCACGGTGCAGAAGTCCTTGGTGCCATTGACCACCTGCTCGCGGTACTCCTCGATCTTGCGTCGTACGCGGCGCACCTCCTCCTCGCTCGGCTCGGGAATGCGCAGGATCTCGGCGTACTCCACTTCGGCATTGATGAAGGGAACGCTGTCCGTGGGGATCCGTTCATAGAAGCGCTGCACATCGCGCGGTGTCACGCGCACGTCTCCGGAGACCTTCTGCTGCATGGTCTGCACCAGCAGTTGATCGCTGACCTGCTGGCGGAAATCATCCTTGATCTCGGTGATGGACTTGCCGTAGAACGCCTCGAGCTTCTCATCGCCACCGAGTTGTTGCGAAAAGTAGCGGATACGACGGTCGAGCTCTGCATTGATCTGGGCCTCCTCCACCACCACGCTGTCCAGGCGGCCTTGCTCCACCAGCAGCTTTTCGTAGAGCAGGTCCTCCAGTTCACCGCAGCGGACGGCGGGGTCCTTGGAGCCCTGGCCCTGGGTGGCCTGGTCCACGCGCCCCACCAGCTCGGAGTGCAGGATGGCCTCGCGCCCCACCACGGCGATCACCCGGTCGATGAGCAGGGAGCTGGGCTGGGCCCAGCCACAGGCGGGCAGCACCATGAGCAACAGCCTGGCGGCGTGCTCAAAGAATGCGGATGTCCTTCCGTTCGGTCGCTTCACGATAGAGGTCTTGGCGCATCCGCTCAAGCAGTTGCAATTTACGCTGGTTCAGGATGATGGCCCGGATGTCGCGCTCCACCACACTGAGGGGGGAGAGCTCACCGGGCACCCGATGTTCGAGGACCTCCAGGAACAGGGCCTGCCCATCGGCACGCAGCACCACGCGCTGGTCCCGTGCGGGGAGGTCCTCCCGTTCGCGGTGGTCCGCCGGCAGTTCGGCGCGGAGCTCCGCCCAGGTGGTCCAGGCGCCGCTGCGGTCGGTGATCGGTATGTTCCGCTCGGCCAACCACCGCTCCAACATGCTCTTGTCCTCCGGATCGCCCCGCTCGAAGGCCTTGACCAGCGGACGCAGTTGACGTTCGTCGTCCACCGCGATACGGAACCACCGGGCGCGCACCAGGCCATCCCGCAGGGCGAAATCGACCTTGTGCCCATCGAGGTAGTTCTGCATCTCCTCCGCACCGATGGCCGTGTCGAGCTTCTGCTTCACGAGCTCCTGTTCGTAGGCGAAGAGCAGCAGCGAGTTGCGGTAGTCGAGGAGCTTCGCCTCGAAGTCGCGATCGGCCTCGGCCAGGTTCGCCTCCGCCTTGTTGAGCACCACCTGCTTCTCCAGCCAGTTGCGGATGAACGCCTGCGCCATCGCCACACTGTCAACGGCCGGGGTGCCAATGGGGATCACCTGGCGTAGCTCACTGCGATGGAGCGGCAGATCGAACGCAACGGCCACCACCGGGTCGTCCGCTGGACCCTGGTCGCCGCAGCCCGTCACCATCCACGCCAGCAACACGGCCGGCAGCGCAGTGGAGAGGGCCAGCCGGGAACGGGTCACTGGATGGTGTAGAGCACGTCCTTGTTCACCGTCACCGGGTAACGTGCCCGCAGTTCGGCGATCCACTCCTTCTCCAGAGCATCCTGGTAGGCGGCGGTGATCGCACCGCGGGCTTCCTCCAGGGCCTTGGGCGCCGGTGGCATCACCTGCTTGAGGTCGACCACGACGACCTGCCCGTTCACCGCGATGTCCTTGCTCAGACCAGGCTTGTCCAACTGGGCCAGGAAGGGCTTCTGTTCCGCAGTGAAGTAGGCGTTGTCGATGGACAGCGCCAGTGGGTCCTTCGCGTTGAGCACCTCGGTGAGCTGCGCGCCACGCTTGCCTTTCTTGAGCAGCGAACGGAGCTGTGCGGCCACCTTGGCATCGGCGCAGGTGTAAATGTCGGCGTCGTAGCGGGTGGGCCACATGAAGTCGTTGCGATGTGCTTCGTGGAAGGCGAGCAGGCCGGCCGTATCCCGCACCGCACGGCCCCAGACCTTCTGGTCGGTGAGCTCGAACAGCAGGATGCCGTCCCGGTATTCCTTCATGAGCATGCGGAAATCGGCGTGCTTGGCCTCGAGCTGACCGTCCTCATGGGCGAGGATGCGCTCATCGGCGTACGTGTTCATGCGCTCCTCAACATAGGCCTTGAGGTCCATGGGGCGCTCGCGGCGCTGGGCGCTCTCCAGGCGGTCCAGGAGGTCCTGCTGGCTGACGGTCACCCCGGCGAAGGTGAACACCGGCTTGGTCAACTTGGCCGCCTTCCGGCGGTCGTAGCGCCATCCCTCGAACACTTCGCGCACCACCACGGTATCGTCCATGGTCTGGGCCATTTCATCATATTGACGGCTCCGCACCGCGATGAGGCGACCACCGCTGATGGCACCCACGAGCTCACGACGGTAGTTCAGCCCATCCTTGGTGAACGCGCCCTCCACGAACTGCCTGCGGACAATGGTATCGTTCACGGCGATCCCCTTGCGGAACACATTGGTGTCCAGCAGGGCGGTCACCTTCTTCAGGTTCGCCGGGTAGGCCACGTAGGTGTACTCCTTCTTGAGGCGGTCCAGGAACACCTGCTTGGTCCGTTCGGAACGGCTGTCGCGGGCGATCTTGGTCTTCAGCTCGTTGCGGGCCACCTCGAAGCTGGCGGGGGGCGTATGGTCGAGCCGCTTGATGATGTGCCAGCCGAAGCGGGAACGCACCGGTTCGCTCACGGCCCCGTTGGTGGGCAGTGCGAAGGCGGCGTCCTCGAACTCCTCGATCATCTTGCCGGTGCTGAACACGGGCAGCTCACCACCCTTGGTGTTGGTGCTTTCATCCTCGCTGTACTTCAGCGCGGCATCCTCGAACGTCAAGCGCCCGTCCTTCACCTGGGCATGGATCTCCCGCACCCGCTTCTCCACCTCGGACTGCCGCACAGGGCTGTCCTGGTCGGTGCTGCGCAGCATGATGTGCGCGGCCTTCATGGATCCACGGGCGGGGCGCTTGTCGGTGACCTTGATGATGTGGTAGCCGAAGCGCGTGCGCACAGGCTGGCTCAGTTCACCGACGGGTGTTGCAAAGGCCGCGGTCTCGAAGGGGTATACCATCTGGAGGGCCGAGAAGTAGCCGAGGTCCCCGCCGTTCTTGGCGGCACTGGGATCATCGGACCCTCCCTTCTCCTGCGCCACAGTGGCGAAGTCAGCGCCCCCCACGATGCGCTCGCGCAGCGCCATGATGCGCTTCCAAGCGGCCAGGGTGTCCTCCGGGGAGGCTTCCGGTGTCACGCTCACCAGGATGTGGGAGGCACGCACCTCCTGCTGCGAGCGGTCATAGGCCTCGCGGAGCAGCGCATCATTGAGGTCCCGGTCGGTGAGGTACGGCCGTGCCAGCTGCTTGCGGTACCCATCCAGTTCGTTGCGGAACTTCTGGACGGTGTCCATGCCCAGGGTCTCCGCGGCACGCACCTTCAATTTGTAGTTGGTGAACAGCTCGAGGTATTCATCAAGGGCTTCACGCGTTACGGAGGCGTCCTTGTTGTTCTTCTTGTAAATGGCCTCGAACTCGGAGCGCAGCACGGGGGCTCCGTCCACGGTCATCAGCACCGGATCGCTCACCGGGGCTTGGGCGAAGGACAGGCCGGCAAGGAGGAAGAGGGCGGCGCCGAACACGAACTTGCTGTTGGACAGGGCGGTCATCGGTTCACTTTAAGGGTGGCAAATGTAACCGATCGCCCCTGCCCTTCGGGCCGGATGTTCCTGTTAAGATCTTCAAGATCACAAGGAGGCACTTCTATCTTCGGCGACCCGCCCCGTTGCCATGCGGCATGCCTTCCTCATCACCGCCTACCGCGACCCCGAAGCCCTTCTGGAACTGCTGGACGGATTGCCGATGGGCTCCTCCGCCTATGTGCACTACGACCGGCGCTCCGTGCTTGCCCCGGACATGGCCGCACGCCTGCGGAACCACGGAGCGGTGCGGTACTGGACCCGGCGCCACCGTGTGCGTTGGGGTGGACGCGCGCACCTGCTCGCCATGGTGGAGCTCTGCCGCGCGGCCGTGAAGGATGCCACCGCACAGCGCCTGCACCTCATCAGCGGCAGCGACCGGCTGGTGGTGCCGGACGCCACCTTCCTCGCGCACTTCGAACGTGCGCCGGAGGCGGAGTACCTGGTCCATTTCAACCTGCCCACCAAATACTGGCGCGGCGGCGGACTGGACCGGCTGACACGCTATCATCCGCTGGACCTGCTGGACCTGCGATCGGCGCGCCAGCGGAGCCTGCGCGACCTGCTCCTGCGGTTGCAGGACCGCATGGGCATCCACCGGCCACTGCCGAAGGACCTCCCCCTGTTCGGAGGCTCCTCCTGGTGGAGCCTCACCCGCAGCTGTGTGGCCGATGCGCTTGCGCTGAGCGATGCGCACCCCGCCCTGTTGCGCCGCCTGCGCTGGACCCACGTGCCGGAGGAGATCTTCTTCCCCACCCTGGTGATGGCGGGCGCCAGCGCAGCACGCGTGGTGAACGACAACCTGCGCTACATCGACTGGGTGCCACGCGATGGGCACAACCCCGCGGTGCTGGATGAACGCGACCTGCCGGCGATCATGGCGTCCGGCAAGCTCTTCGCGCGCAAGCTGGAGCACCCCACGTCAAGCGGGCTGATCCACGCGTTGAACGCCCTGCGGCGCGGTCAGTGATGGCTGTAGTTCGGGGCTTCCCGCGTGATGTACACATCATGCGGATGGCTCTCCTTCATGCCAGCCATGGTGATGCGTATGAAGCGCGCACCGAGCAGGGCCTGGATGTCCTTCGCACCGCAATAGCCCATGCCCGCCCGCAGGCCACCCACGAGCTGGTGGACCACTTCGGCCAGGCGGCCCTTGTAGGGCACCCGTCCACTGATGCCCTCGGGTACCAGCTTCTTGATGTCGTCCTCCATATCCTGGAAGTAGCGGTCCTTGCTGCCCTGCTGCATGGCCTCGATGGAACCCATGCCGCGGTATGACTTGAAGCGGCGGCCTTCATAGATGATGGTCTCGCCGGGGCTCTCCTCCACACCGGCGAACATGCTGCCCACCATCACGGTACCTGCGCCGGCGGCGAGCGCCTTGACGATGTCGCCGGTGTATCGGATGCCGCCATCGGCGATCACCGGCACACCGGTGCCCGCCACGGCCCGCGCACAATCGAGCACGGCGGTGAGCTGGGGCACGCCCACCCCGGCGATCACGCGCGTGGTGCAGATGCTGCCCGGCCCGATACCCACCTTCACCGCATCGGCACCGGCCTCCACCAGTGCGAGCGCCGCCTCGGGGGTGGCGATGTTGCCAACGATGACGTCCACATCGGCGATCTCCGCCTTCACGGTCCTGAGCATCTCAATGACACCGCGGCTGTGACCGTGGGCCGTATCGATCACCAGGGCGTCCACCCCGGCATCACGCAGGGCACGGGCGCGGTCCAGTGAATCGCTGGTGACCCCGATCGCAGCTGCCACACGCAGGCGACCAAGCTTGTCCTTGCAGGCGTTGGGGCGCTGCTTCAGCTTGATGATGTCCTTGTAAGTGATGAGGCCCACGAGGCGGCCATTGGCATCCACCACGGGCAACTTCTCGATCTTGTACTCCTGCAGGATATCCTCGGCCTTCGCCATGTCCGTGTCGGGCTGGGCGGTGATGATGTTGCTGCTGGTCATCACCTCGGCCACGGGGCGGGCCATGCGCTTCTCGAAACGCAGGTCGCGGTTGGTGACGATGCCCACCAGGTGATCGCGTTCGTCCACCACGGGGATGCCGCCGATGCGGTTCTCCGCCATGAGCTTCAGCGCATCGCCCACCTTGGCGTTGCTCAACAGCTTCACGGGGTCCAGGATCATGCCGCTCTCCGAACGCTTCACCCGGCGCACCTCGGCGGCCTGCTCGGCGATCGACTGGTTCTTGTGGATCACGCCGATGCCCCCCTGCTGCGCAATGGCGATGGCCAGCTCCGCGCCGGTCACCGTGTCCATGGCGGCACTTACGATGGGTACGTTGAGGGTGATGTTGCGCGTGAACGGGGAGCGGATGTCCACTTCCCGGGGCAGCACTTCACTGTAACCAGGTACCAGGAGCACATCGTCGTAGGTGAGGCCTTCACCAACGAATTTGTCCTTGCCAAGCGGATCGGAGGAGCTGTGTCCGTTCGTACCAGGGACAGCAGCGCGCGTTGTGGATCGTTCCATGCACAAAAGTACGCAGCAGCATCGATCCGCCGATCAGCGTTCTCCCAGCACGGTCACCGTGCCCCGCCGCTCCACCACCCGATCGGCACCCGTGCGGTACGAACAGTAGTAGGCATAAACACCCGTGGGCACCGGGGTGCCGGATACCCTGCCATCCCAGCCGAGATCGGGGTCCATGCTCGTCCAGATCACCTGGCCCCAGCGGTTGATGATGGACAGCTCATAGGCGGAAACATCGGCGTAGGCGAGCACCGGGCGGAAGGTGGGCGATGCGCCGCCGAGGATGAAGCCAGTGGGGATGTAGAGCAGGTCCTGCTGCACCGCACACGCCTCATTGCTCCATGACCGCGCGTTGATACCCAAGGCGCCTCCCACCTCCACCGCCTCCACGAGGTAGCAGAAGCGCCCACCGGTCCCGGTGAAGGCGTTCACATCGTCCACGTAGGTCCATGTGGGCTCCGCCACGCTGCCGATCAACTCGTAGGGGCCGTCATCGATGCTCCGGTGGATGTTGTAGGCCCCCACCGCCCCCTCCCAGGTCGCATAGCCGTTCCATCGCAGCGTGTTCATCCCGTACAGGTCAGGCTCCGCGCGCAGCACCATGTTGCCGGCCAGGTTGCTGCTCACCGCTTCGCGACCACAGCTGTCCAGTACGACCATGCGGTAACGGTAACCAACGTTCGCCGGGTCGAGCCCTTCGTCGAGGTGCACGATCACCGGGCCGGCCCCTGCGGAAAAGGTCTCCACCTCCTCGAAGGGGGTGCCGTTATCCGAACGCAGCAACCGATAACCTGCCGTGACGGCCGTTACGTCCACGCTGTCCACCACGGTGATGCTGGTGGGCCCGGTCACGCTCACGCTGCGGATGTAGTTGGACTGCGGCAGGGGTGGGTAGTCGGTGAAGACGCAGGCCTTGTTACTCAGTGAAAAGGCCGCACCACCAGCCTCCTCGGCACGCACCACGTAGCAATACTGCACGCCGGGATCCACCGGATGCGCAAGCCCCGTGACCGTGCCACTGCTCTCACCCAACAGGGTCCATGCGCCCCCATCGCGCTGCACGTACACCCGATGGATGTCGACATCCCAGCCGATGTAGGGTGTCCAATCCAGCTGCATGGTGCCGGCGCACCGGTCGTTGGTGGGCACCAGGAACATGGTGGCGTGTGCGGTACCAGTGGGGCTGGTGTTGGGCGCTTGGTTGGGAGGCACACCCACCAGACAGGTGTCGAAGGCTGCCACCAGGAAGCCTTCCGGACGTGTGCCGGCCTCGCTCAGCGGCCAGCTGTAGAAGGTGTTGGTGCGGCCCCATACGGTGTCCTGGATCACGCCACCCGTGGCAGTGTTCCACAGCATGATGTATCCATCGGTGTCGAGTTCGGGTGGCGCCTGCCAGGTAACGGTGGAGAGACCGGTCAGGGTGTCCACGGAAACGGAGGTGATCACCGGGATGCCCGGCGGCGTGACATCGGCGAACACATCCCCGAGCAGGTTGCTGAAGGATACGCAGCCCAGGGCGTCCTGCACACCCACCCGGAAGGTGAGCGAATCCTCGCAGATGCTGATCACATGGGCGTAGTCGCCCGCGCTCACCGCCGTGCTGCCGACCTGGCTCCAGGTACCGATCGGGTATTCCATCCAGATGGTCGCCTGCGTGGAGGCGGTCGGTGCGGTCGACACGGGTGCCCAGGAAATGTCCGCAGCGCCGGCCGGCACGCTCTGCTCCAGTTCCATGAACACGGTGGACACCGTATCGGAGGTGATGCTCTCCGCACCTGCACCGAACACGGTGGTCATGAAGTAGAAGCGCTGGGCCGCATCGGCATCCGCCGTGGCATCGAAGAAGGTGGTGAGCCCGATCGCGGGAACGGTGACGGGGAGCAGCGCATAGGGGCCATCGGGAAGGTCGGCGCGGTAGATGCGGTACTCGACGAACGACCCACCGGGGTCCGTGGTGGGCACCCAGGTGAGGGTGACATCACCGGCCACGTTCACCGATGCACAACGCAGGGAGGGCGGTCCCGGGTCCTGTGCGGCCACCAGCGCCGGCATCAGCCCCAGGAGGAGGGGTGTGAGCGTGCGCGCGTTCATGCCAAGAAGACGCTTCATGGGTCCGGAAAGTTGGCGCATCCCGTGTTCCTTCATGCGTAGACCGGCAAAGAAGCAACGCCGTCACGAACGGCGTGGTATTCGGTCATCAATTGTTCCACGATGCGCGCCGCCGGCAGGATCTCAGTGAACTGTCCGGAGACCTGTCCGATCTCGAGCTCCCCTTCCTGCAGGTCCCCTTCGAACATGCCGCGCTTGGCCCGCCCCCGGCCGAGGAGCGCCTTCAGCTCGTCCACGGAGGTGCCACGCTGGTAAAGCGCCTGCACCTGGGCCTGGAACGGGTTGCGGATCAGGCGGACCGGCGCCAGTTCCTTAAGGGTCAGCACCGTATCCCCTTCCTGCGCCATGGCCACGCGCTGTTTGAAGGCGTCGTGGGCGGAGGACTCCTCGGAGCAAACGAACCGGCTGCCCACCTGCACCCCATCGGCCCCCAGGGCCATGGCAGCGACCATGGCACGGCCGCTGGCGATGCCACCGGCGGCGAGCAGCGGCAGCCCGATCGCATCGCGCACCATGGGTATCAAGACGAGGGAAGTGGTCTCTTCACGGCCATTGTGCCCGCCGGCCTCAAAGCCCTCGGCCACCACCGCGTCCACGCCGGCATCCTCGGCCTTGCGGGCGAACTTCACGCTGCTGACCACATGCACCACGGTGATGCCGGCCGCCTTCAACTTGCCTGTCCATGCACGCGGGTCGCCGGCGGAGGTGAACACCACGGGCACCCCCTCGTCGATGATGGTGGCCATGTGCTCCTCCACGTTGGGATAGAGCAGGGGCACGTTCACTGCGAACGGACGACCGGTGGCCGCCTTGCATTTGCGCACGTGCTCCTTGAGGACGGCAGGGTACATGGACCCGGACCCGATGACACCCAGACCACCGGCCTCACTGACCGCAGCTGCCAGCCGCCATCCGGAACACCAGATCATGCCGGCCTGGACCAGGGGATAACGGATGCCGAACAGGTCGGTGATGCGGCGGGGGGCGGACATGGGTGCAAAGCTATCCCATGCAGGCCTGACGCGCACAGCGGACCACCGGTGTACGGCGCTACGAACAGATCGTTGATATCCAAGTGCTTGCCACTTCCGTAGAAAGGCGGGGATCTTTGTTATGTTTGCCGGATAGAAGCGAACACCGGTCCGCACCATGCAACGTCTAACCATACGCCTTGCAGCCGTCGCAGGTCTGCTCCTCCTTCTCCCTGATGTCAGGGCCCAGTACGCTTGGGACTTCGGTCTGCATCTGGGTGCTGCCAACTACTTGGGTGAGATGGGTGGCAAGGACCAGCCCCGTCGTGACTTCGTTTGGGACATGAAGCTTGGCCAGACGCGCTGGACGGTGGGCGGTTTCGCCCGCCGGAAGATCAACCGCCTCATCTCCGTGAACGGTGGCCTGATGTACATGCGCATCCAAGGCGCGGACGCACTCTCCACCTACCGCCCCCGGGTGGGTCGTAACCTGAACTTCCGCAATGACATGCTGGAGCTCTACCTGCGGCCGGAGTTCACCATCTTCCAGGACAACGACCTCGGTGGCCGCGGCCGGTACAAGACGGACTTCCGCCTCTTCGGCTACGTCGGTATCGCAGCGCTCTACCACAACCCCAAGGGCCAGATCGACCGGAGCGGCGACTTCTTCGCCCTCCAGCCGCTGCAGACGGAGCTCGTCGACTACTCCAAGTTCACCGTGGCGATCCCCGCCGGTATCGGCTTCCACTTCACCAAGAAGCGCCGTCATCGCTTCGGCTGGGACATGGGCTGGCGCACCACCTTCACAGATTACCTCGATGATGTAAGCACGGTGTACGCAGACCCCGCTGCGCTGCCCGGTGGCGCCGGTGGTGATGCGGCCCAGTTGGCCAACCAGACCCTGTTCGCCTACACGCTGGACCCCACCCTGCCCCACCCCAACAACTACACGCCCGGCTCGGTGCGCGGCGATCCCACGCACAACGACAGCTACCTGACCATGACGCTGACCTACAGCTATGTGCTCCGCGGTCAGTCCAACTTCTACCGCCAGCGATACAACTGGATCCGCGGTACCAAGCGGGTGGGCCGGAAGTCGCGCGCCAAGTTCTGATCGCACCAGTACGATGATCGTATCAGCGGGGGGCCAGTGGCCCCCCGCTTCTTTTTCAGGGGTCCCGCTCACCCTTCCAGCCCGTGCCGCTCGAGCCAGTCCTCCAGGACGATCAGGCTCCACAGGCGCGACCAATTGACCCGCGGATCGTGGGCCAGGAAGCGGGCCCACAGGCGCTCCACCGCGCCCGGCGCGAACCATGGACGCTGACCGGCACGCTTCACCCGGTCGGCACACCAGCTTTGCAGCTCGTTGCGCATCCAGTGCTCCCATGGCAGGGTGAAGCCCATCTTCGGCCGGTTAACGATGGCACGGGGCAGCAGATCGCCCAGGGAATCCACCAGCAGCTGTTTGGGCCGGTGCGGGTATTTATGCTGGTCGCTCACGCCCAGCACGAACTCCACCAATTCATGGTCCAGGAAGGGTACACGCACCTCCAGCGCGTGCGCCATGCTCATCTGATCGGTGTCGCGCAGCAGCACGTTCTGCAGGTAGGTGCCCAGTTCACCCAGACTGACCTGTGACAGGAGCGGTAGCTCGTGGCCTCGGCCGCTGCGTACAAGGGTGTGCATGAAGCGGCGTACCGCGTTCTCCGGCAGGCGGGTGGCTCCCATCAACGCGGCGATCTCCCGGTCCGAGAAGGTGATGCGGGAGACCGGGTACGTGTCATCCACCGTGAAGTGGGACAGCCGCAACAGCTCCCCCATCTTATCGCTTTGGATGGAAGGTCTGGCGCTGGAGAGACCCCAGGCGACCAGTGACCGCATCCAACCGGGGAACTGGGTCACCCAGCGCTTGTTCCAAAGGCCGATGCTCCGGGCGAAGACCGGATACCCGGCAAAGAGCTCGTCGCCACCCAGCCCACTGAGCGCCATGGTGATGCCCGCCGCCTTGGTGACCTTGGAGACCACGTAGGTGTTCGGCCCATCGGCACTGGGATGGTCCATCGCCGCCAGGGCGGCCGGCAGCAGGTCCAACATGTCGTGGGGCTGCAGGCGGATGGGAGTATGTTCGGTCCGGAACCGTTCGGCGACCAGTTGCGCGTACGGTTCTTCGCTGTAGGCGGGCTCGTTGAAGACGACCGAGAAGGTGTGCACCGGAGCCTGGGTGGCCTGGGCCATGAGCCCGACGATGGCACTGGAATCGATGCCGCCGGAGAGGAATGCACCGAAGGGCACGTCGGCCACCAGTCGGCGTTCCACCGCACGCGACAACCGCTCACGCACCTCCCGATGCACCTCTTCCAGCGGCAGGTGCTCCACGTTGCGGTCCACGGCACCCACCAGGTCGTACCACTGCCAGGAACGGACCTCCTGGTCGCTGATGCGCATGGCATGGCCTGCCTCCAGCATCCGCACCTCCCTTACCATCGTGGCCGGGGCATGCACGGTCTGGTAGCGCAGATGGTCCACCAGGGCATCGCGGTCCAGCGTGGGGCGCAGCAGCCCGGAAGCGAGCACTGCGCGCAGCTCCGACGCGAAAAGGATGTGCTGGCCACTGCGTGCGAAGTACAGCGGCTTGATGCCCATGCGGTCGCGCACGAGCAGCAGTTCCTGGTGAGCGGAATCCCACAATGCGAAGGCGAACATGCCCTTCAGGCGGTGCAGTGCCCCATCGCCCCAGGTGATCAATGCGGCCAGCAATACTTCGGTATCCGAAGCGGTGCGAAAGGACCACTGTGGCAGCTCCGCGCGCAGCTCGCGGTAGTTGTAGATCTCCCCGTTGAAGACCAGGGTGTACCGGCCATCGGGCGACCGGAAGGGTTGGTCGGAGGCATGCCCCAGGTCGATGATGCCAAGACGGCGATGACCGAGGGCCACCACCTCATCGCTCCAGAAGCCCTCCGCATCGGGCCCGCGGTGCGCCAGGGCCCGGTTCATGGCCGTCACCGTGGCACGCGCATCGGGAATGCCCTCGAGACCGAATATGCCCGTTATGCCACACATTTCAGCGGGCCGCGCTCCAGTTCCGCAGGATGTGCTGCAGCCCGTCGCGCAGGGCCAGCGGCTCCCGTCCCAGCAGCTGGCGCATGCGGGTGATGTCGGGCATCCGCCGGGTCATGTCGCCCTCCTCCAGCGGCGGCAGGTGCACCACCTTGGAACGGCTGCCGGTGAGCTCGATGATGAGCGCCGCAAGGTCCTTGATGGTGATCTCCACATCGGACCCGATGTTCACCACATCGTTGATCACCTCACCTTGCCGGAAGGCGTTCAGGCAGGCCTCCGTGTTGTCATCGATGTAGCAGAAGGTGCGCGTCTGCAGGCCATCGCCGAAGAGAGTGATGTCCTCGTTCGCCAGTGCCGCACGGATGAACTTGGACACCACGAAATCGCGGCTCTGCTTGGGGCCGTAGGTGTTGAAGAAGCGGAACACGGTGTACGGCAGACCGTACTCCTTGAAATAGCTGCGCAGGAAGGCCTCGCCGATGTTCTTCACGATGGCGTAGGGCAGCTTGCTGTTCAGCGGGGTGGTGCGCTCGTTCTGGGGGATCTCCACCGGTTCACCGTACACCTCGCTGCTGCTGCTGTAAAGCACGCGCTTCACGCCGGTGTTCTTCGAGAGGTCCAGCACGTTGCGGATGCCGTCGATGTCGCGCAGCACCATCACCGGGTTGTCGGTGGTGCGCTTCACCCCCACCACTGCCGCGTAGTGGAAGACGTGGTCGAAGCGGTAGGCATAGAACACGCCGCTGATGTCCTCGAAGCGGTTGACATCGCACTTGATGAAGGTGACCCCGGCGGGCACCTTGGCCTGCTCACCGGTGAGGAGGTTGTCCACCACCACCACCTCGTTGGCGGGATCGGCGGCAAGCTTCTCCGCCACATCGCTCGCTATGAACCCTGCTCCACCCGTGATGAGTATACGTGCCATTCCTGCTCCGATAGGCCGGCAAAGCTAAGCTCCTACCACCAACGGCGGAAGCTGAAGCGAAGCAGCCAGCAGAGCAGGGCTCCTGCCAGCACTCCCCAAGGGAAGGCGCGGTGCGTGACGGTGGTGCGTACCAGGTAAGGCAGCAGCCGCCACTGGAAGGGCTTGGCACCACCTCGGCGATGGGCGGCCCACCAGGCGGCATCGTGGCTCTCCACGGGGGCGGTGCGCTGTGCCGTGAGCGAGACCAGGCCCCATTGCAGGCTGTCCGGCCAAGCGTCCATCAGCAGGACCGCATCCCGCAGTTCGTTGCGGATGGCGGTCTGTATGAAGGTGATGTTGGGCGCATGCGGTTGGAAGAAAACGCTGGCGGGTGCCCCCCCCGCCATGCTTCCGCTCACCCAGAACACCTGGGACCGGTCGGCCATCCTGTTCAGCAATGGCCACACATCGCGCCGGTAGTTGCAGCCTGTGAGCGAACGTGTATTGCCCGAGAAGAGCGGACCGTACACGGCATCATCCTCAGCCCAGACCGGTCGATGGCTCACGATGAGGACACGTCGATGGAGCCCCGCTTCCACCTCGCCGGTCAAGCGCTCCAAGGCAATGAGCTGGTCGCCGGTGATGTCGCTGTTGTCCCGCTCGGTGTCCAGCAGGAGCAGCACATCCTTACCGAGTTCCACGCGCTGTGGATAGGCCACCGACCCGAACGCCCTCCCTTCCTTGTCGTGGTTGCCGGGCGCATTGAAGAGCGGCAGGTGCAGGCGATCGAAGAAGGCCTGCCGGTAGCGCGCGCTGTCCCGGTCGGGGTTCAGGAAGAGGTCGCCGGTGCTGACGAGGGCGTGGGCGCCGAGGCCATTGATGAGCTCCAGCCCTGCCAGGAGCGTGGCCGCCGGGTAGCCGCTGGCATTGTCGCTGGCGCCATGGAAGTGCCCGCTGAACACAAGGCGGTAATGCCCGCTACTGTCCACAGGAGGCACCACCCTGCCATTGAACGGCGAAGGCTGGGCCAGCACGGAGGAGCCCAGGATACATCCGACGATGACCGACCAGTGGAAGCCCGCTCTCATGGCTTGGGAACGGCTTCAAGGGGTGTACCGTCCACGGTGGCCTTGTTACCGGCCCCGTTGTGCACGGGCGTGGCGGCCTTCAGGGAGCCGCCCTTCACCGTTGCGCGCGAAGGCCCGTAGCGTCCACGGGCGGGCTCCAGCTCCACCGCCATCTCCCGGGCGGTCACCTGCACGGCATCCAGTTCCACCGAGGCACCTTCCCACACCTGCACCGCACGCTTGGCGCCGGTGAGCGAGCCGCCGCTCACCGTGGCGGTGGCGTAGGTGCCACAGCGCAGGGCGGCTCCGTTCTTCGCCAGCAGGTCAACACCCTTCATGTTGAGCGTGCCGCCACGCACCACCAGGGCATCGTCCTGGGCCCCACTGATGCGGCAGCGCTCCAGTGCCAGCTGGGCGCTCTGCGCCACCACCGCATCCGTTCCGCCCACCACGTCGAGGTCTCGTGCATCCAGGCGGGCCCGCACCAGCCGCAACACGGGCATGCTGTCCACGCCTTCGGCACGCACCTGCGTCACGCCCAACTCGGCGTTGTGCAACACCACGGGCACGCCTTGCAGCTGCACCTGCTCCCAGTTGCTGCGCCCCCGTGTGTCCAGCATGTACAGTCCGCCCGCACCGGGCTCTCCGGACCACTGCACCGGCGCCTCCGCCGTGCCGCGCAGGTCCAGGGGCGAGCGGCTCACGAAACGAACGCCACGCGCCAGGGTAAGCTTCAGGGGGCCTGCTGCAGCCACCCGGTAGCCGGCGGGCAGGCTGATGTCGGAGCCGATCGTCCACACGCCGGGGAGCAGGGTGATCGTGCGTGCCTCTTCGTCCACCGCGATGAACGGCAGGTCCACCGGCAGTTGCGGGGGCAGTGTACCGGCCCCGTTCGGCACGCTGTCCAGGTAGGCCTGTGCGAACACCTCCACCTCCTTGCGCGCGGTGGCACCAAGCACACCGGCCAGCAGTTGAGCCTTGCCGGCGGATGGCATCGCCTTCCCCGGCGGGGCTGTGAAGCGCAGCTCACAGGGAGCCCCCACCTGGCCGCTCCGGCGGATGGGGATGATGCGCAGGCTGTCCGGCGGCAGCAGCGTGCCATCGTCCAGCACCAGGCCATGCACCTCCATGGGCAGGTGCTCAATGGGCAGCACGGTGATGCGCAACTGACCGTCCTCCTCACCCTCGTGGAAGGCATGGAAGGGCTTGGGCACATCCAGCAGGCGATGGATCACCTGCTGATTGCGATAGTAGAGCCCCCGGTCGAGCTCCTTGTAGGGGAACTCGCGGTAGAGGGTGGCCGAGGCACTGTCCAATGCTGGTGCCAGCGCGGTGAACACACTGTCCAGGAAACGCCGGTCCGCGTAGCGCTCGAGGTGGTGGACGTACGCGCGGAAGAGGGTTTCATCGTTGAAATAGGCGTCGTGCAGGTCCTGGGAGGAACGGCGCGCACCGATCCAACGGCCGCTGCCGGCGAGGCGTTGCAGCGGCAGCCCGCTGAAGCTTTCATAGGACACGGGCTCCACGCGTTGCAGCACCGGATCGTAGTAGAACTTCACGTCGCTCCAGTCCATGCTGTGGTGCCCGCCGATCAGGTCGAGCATGGCGTGGCGCCGTGCGATACGGTCCACATCGAAGACCTCCGAAGCGGTGCGTTCGCCCCGGCGGAAGGCGTCCATCAGGGCCACCGCCTCCTCGAACTGGGTGCGGAAGGTGGCATCCTTCTCCAGGTCGCTCGAACCGAAGGCGTCCACGGCGGCGGCCTGGTAGGCGGCGAAGGCCTCCTCGTAGCGCATGCGTTCCATCATGTTCAGGCGGTGCTGCCAGAAGAGCGCAGGGTCGAAGCGGAAGAGCGGGCCCTTGGTGCGCCCATTGTGCTCCAGGAGCTCGGGTCCGAAGTGCTCCTCATAGGCATACACACCCAGGTCCTCGCCATTGAAGTGCAGGCGGATGAAGCCGTAGCGCAAAGCGATGACCCCCTCCCCGGCCATCATGCGGTGGAAGAGCCAATCGGTGAGGTAATTGCGGGTGCCGGGGTGCTGCAGGGAGAAGCGCCGCATGCCCAGGAAGCCGTCATCCTTCTTGGCGATCACCCGGAAGGACCATTTGCTGCCCTTGACGTGATCGGTCAGCTTGCCCTTGATGCGCACCTTGGCCTTGAAGGTCCCGTCCGGGCCCGTGAGCTCCGCGTTCACCGGCTCGTTGCCCTCGGGCAGGATCACACCACGCTCCCGGGCCTCCTCCACCACGCGCTGCAGCTGGGCGAGCTCGGACTCCTCCACACGCAGCTCCAGCACCATCGGTTCCTGGGCGAAGGAGGCGGGATAGTTGCGCGCCAGCTGCCGCAGGAAGGTCCCCAGACCGGGATGGTCGCGCTGCTTCAACAGGCGGTCGCCCACCAAACCGCCCGCCACCACCGCCACCGCTGCCGCCAGCAGGATGATCCACCATCGTTTACCGGAACGCACCTTCTTCGCCATGGGCTGCAAAGTAACCGGCTCCGGACGAACCGATCAGCGCATCGCCGGATCGGCCGCCAGTTCGACCGGTGCACCCAGCTCGCGCCAGTTGGTGATCTCCTCCTCGGTGACGATGGTCATCGTCATCAGCAGCACGATGGTGTACGGGTTCAACGAGCCCACGAGCCACGATTCGTACATGATGGAGAACAGCACGGAGAACATGATGGCCAGGCTGATGGGTGCGAGCTTGCTGGCCTTGATGAAGAGCAGGAAGAAGCTGCGCAGGTACAGCACCAGCCCCACGATGCCCACGTTGAGCCACATGGATAGGTAGCTGTTGTGCACCCCGCCCTGGTGCCCCATGCGTTCCAGGTACAGGCGCCATTTGCGCATGATGCGTTCGTCGTTCGCGAAGCCGCCACCGAAGACGAAGTAGTCCTGGATATGGCCCCAGGTGAACTCCCAGGCGAAATAGCGGCCGCTGCCATCGCGCAGGGTCTCCAGGCGGAAGTAGCTCTCCAGGCCCAGTGCGATGACGATGGTCTCGATGTTCGAGGAGACCACCTCGGAGATGCCGATCAGGGCGATGAGGCCCACAAAGCCCAGGAAGGGCGAGGCGGAGAAGAACCGGTGGAACACCAGGAAGATGACCGTGGACACCAGCGAGGCACGGGAGCCCGAGGCGAACAGGAAATAGAACAGGATGGCGTAGATCACGAGCTTCTCCCGGAAGGTGAAGAGCTCCTTGTTGATGCTCATCACCACGGTCACCAGCACCACCACCAGGTAGGTGTAGATGGCCATGCCGTTGGGATTGCCGAAGAGACCGCGGAAGCGGCCACCCACGTAAGCCCAGAACTCGCCGAAGAAGTTCATGATGAGACCCGCCACCAGGATCGTGACCATGAACCAGACCAGGTTGCGGAAGAACGCCCACCCCTGCCGCCGGTAGTTGTACAGCACGTAGTTGGGGATGATCAGGTACATCAGCGCGTAGGAGATCGTCTTCTGCACGGCCACCACCAGGTTGTTGGAGAACACCAGTGGGAACAGGCTGTAGATGAAGAAGGGCAGGAAGATGTTGAAGAGCCGCGAGAACGGGGCGAAGCGGTAACGTTCCAGGAAGAAGATCAGGGTGAGCGCGACGATGTACGTGTTCTTGGCGCTCTTGATGATCATCATCGGCGTGAGCAGCGGCGTCATGTCCGACAGCACCAGGATGATGATGAAGCCGAAGAGCATCTCGGCCCACATCTCACGCGACTTGATGAGGAAGACCGAGAGCGGCAGCACTCCGAACAGGATCGGGCCACCATAAATGCCGACCACCACCCAGATCAGGATCAGGGCGATGAACTGCAGTTCGTCCCGGAGGAAGTTGAGCATGCCTAACGCGGTGTTGCGCTCTCCTGGAGCGCCTTGATCTGTTCGCGGCAGGCCGCTTCACGGCCGGCGGCATAGCGTGCCATCACCTCCACTTCAGCCTGCCAGGCGGCCTTGTCCGCAGGCTTCCGCCAGCGTCGCGTGTGCCGGTCCATCTCGGGCGCCAGCAGTGTGGCGAGGCTGTCCAACTGCGCGGTGCAGCGTGCCGCCGAGAGGGGCCCGTCCAGCAATGCCGTGGCGTGCTCCAGGAAGCGGCGACGTACCTCCCCGCTGCGGTACAGCCCCATGAAGAGCGCCGGTACCGGCGCGTTGGCCAGCTTCACCTGCGCGAACAGGCCCACGTCCACCGGTGCATTGGCGCCGAAGCTGAGGTCCGAATCGCCCATGATGAAGTGCCACCGCCCGTCCAGTTCCGTCCCCGGCACCGGCTTGCCGGTGTAGCGCCAGTATTTCACGTTCTGCCGCGGCCAGTCCATGTTGCCCAGGATCATCTGCGAAGCCATGTAGGTAAGGAAGGCGTCCACATCCAACTGCCGCTCGATGTCGGCCAGCCACTCAGCCTGCTGCGCATTGCCGTTCTGCGCGCGGTACACCAGCCGCAGAAAGTCCTTCACGGCAACACTGTCGCCATGCACGATGCGCGCGCGGTCCTCCAGCAGGTCCACCTTACCCTTCTTCACACCGTGGCGGCGGGCCAGCTCCTTCTCATCCATCCGCTGGCGCAGGTGGTGCACACCCCAGTAGGCCCCGTTGACGTACACCACACAGCTCAAGGCACGCGAGGTGCCGAAGGGCAGCCCCTGGCACAGGCCGTGCTGGTAGGCATCCCGCAGCATGGCCTTCACCTGGTCGTTGCCGGCCGCACGCAGGATCAACGCCTTGCTGCCAGCCCCATCGCCATCAGCGAAGATGCCCCGCTCCAAGGGCTCCTCGAACAGCAGCCGGAACGCGTGCTGCGGAAAGCCGCGTGTCATCTGCCCGTTCATGCGCACACCCACCGGTGCATGCAGCAACAGCCCGCCATCCGGTGTGAACAGCTCCACGTGGGCGCTGCGCTCCCATTCCCGGCCCCGGCCGTGGAAGTTGCCCGGGTACTTCCACCAGCGCGGGTCGTTCGCGTAGTAGTCCAGCACCGCCTCATCCGCTTCGAAGATGCCATGCCCCACCACCAGCAGTCCTGTGTCGGGATCGGACCATGCGCCGGGGTGCGCGGTGAGCGACAGCACCGGCAGCGCGCCATGGTCCACCGTGGTGTAGGTGTGCTTCGTGGGTGAACTGATGCGCCCATCGGACAAGCGTTCGGCAAGCCACAGGATGCGCGCTTCGGGCAGCGGTGCGATGGGTCTCCGCCAATGCAGTGAGGTGGGTGTCATCAGTGCCCGTTCAGCCGATGCGCGCTGCACGGGTCGAAGGACACCCTTGGGCGGCGCCTCGTTCCAGTTTTCCGCAACAGCACCCCAGGTATAAAGCAGCCCATGGCCCCGAACGTCCAGTTCCAATTCCCCCTCATCGGCCACCACGCCGCGCTCCGGCAGTGGACCTCCCTGGGTACGGACCGTACTGACCACCATGGGTGGCCGGGGCGGCTGCCAGGCAGCACCCAGCAGCACCGCAGCAGCCAGCGCCACAAGGGCGCCCACGATCAAGGGAAGCGGTGGCCTCTGCATACCCGGAGATCAAGCCTGCTCACCGGGCCGCGCCCAGCGGGCCACCAGGAACAGGGGTACAGCAAGAAAGGCCGTCACCAGCGAAGCGCCGCTGCCGCAGCCCATGCCGATCACCAGCGCCGCGAACAGGAGCAGGGAGGGCGGACCTTCGTTGGGGCGCGGCCGCACCAACACCACCAGGGCCAGGAGCACCACGGCCACGGGCAGCTGCCCCCGCACCAGCGCCGTTCCAGCGGCCGCCAGCATGGACCACAGCACCAGGCTGCGCAGGTGGGTGCGGCCCTCGGCACCCTGCAACCACGCCAGCACCGCCGTGAGCAGGACCGCCAGCACCAGCGCGAACAGCAGCCGCGGCAGGTCGAAGGCGGAGAAGTGACCGAACTGGTCCAGGACGAAGGAGGTGACATCCATGCGCGACGGCTTTGCCGCCAAAGCTACCCGATGCGACGGAACACCCGGACCGCGCCCGCCGGCCCGGCCACCGAACACCCCCGCTCCTGCCTTAATTTCGGCCCTCCCACCCGGCACCATGCACCTGTGCTCCATCGTCCGCGGCGCATTACTGGCGTTGCTCCTGAACACCGCCGCGCTCCATGCGCAGTGGACGGTGCCGGGCCCGGTGCTGCTCGATGGCGACACACCCGGCGCCCGGCAGGTATCCGGACTGGGAACGGCCACAGCAGCCGACCAGGCCATCGCTGTGGGCGACCTCCGTGCACAGGTGGCCACGCACGGACAGGTCACCACCAACGGATCGGTATTGGTGCTGAGCATCGCAGCGCTCAGTGGTCCGGTGCTTCCGGGTACCGTGCTGTCCTTCACCGTTCCACCGATACCGATGATGAGCCCTCTCCTCAGCGTGAACGGTGAACCACCCCTACCGCTGGAAGGCTGGCGGGGAGCGCCCTTGTTCGACGCTGCGCTCCCGGCCGGGCAGCCGCTCCGGGTGGTGCGCGGCATGGACCGCTACCTGGTGCTGGACGCGCTCCAACGTGCCTGTCCCGAGGGCTACGCCGCCTACGCTCCGGCCGCATGCATCGAACTGTTCCCGCGTGCGCCGGCCACTTTCTTCCAGGCAGCCGACAGCTGTCTGCGGGCCGGTGGACGGCTGTGCAGCATGGGCGAGTGGGTGGCGGCCTGCACGCTCGTGCCCGGCTTCATGAACACGGTGAGCCAGGCGGAATGGGTGGACCATGCCGCCAACAGCGCCGACCGCGCCAAGGTCATCGGCATCGGCGAGAACGGCTACAGCGGGGCTGGCAGCGGATGCGACTATGGCGGCCTGCGTGTGCCCACCACCAACATGCCCTACCGATGCTGCACCGAACGGTAAGCCTCCTCCCCGCCTGCCTGGTGCTGGCCGGCCTGCAGGCGCAGGTGGTGCTGGATGTGCCGCTGGTGCTCAGCGGGGCGGACACCGCCCGCACCGTTCGTGGCGTGGCATCACCCGAAACCCTCGATGCCGGACTTAGCGTGGAGGCCGCAGTGCTCGGCCTTGCACATTGGTCCCTGATGACGACCGAAGGCGATACGCTCGTGCTCGCCCCCACGCCAGCAGAGAGCACAGCGCGTGCCGGGCTCCTGTTGCGCGGTGTATTGCCGGACCTGCCCGCCAGGACCCTGCATGCCCGCATCGCAGGGCTCAATGCACGGCCACTGGTCCACCGCGACGGCACGCCGGTGCATGGTGCGGAGCTGCGTGCTGGCGGGATCGTTGAAC
>CAYZBO010000004.1:32931-36359 GCA_964476665.1 uncultured Chryseobacterium sp.
CGCGACGGCACGCCGGTGCATGGTGCGGAGCTGCGTGCTGGCGGGATCGTTGAACTGATGACCGGTGCGGAGGCACACCTCTTGACCAGCGCGGGCCAGGCCCCCTGCCCACCCGGCAGCCTGCCATTGAACAGCAGTACCTGCGTGGACCGTACCGTGAACAGCACGAACGCCTCCTTCTACCAAGCGGCCACGGCCTGTGCACAGCGGGGCGGCAGGCTGTGCGCATGGGATGAGTACATCGCCGCCTGCAACCTCCTCGGACCGTCCCTGGAGGGCCTGTTCAACGACTGGGAGTGGATCAACGACACCAGCAACCACACCCACACCGTGGACCAGGTGGGGCGCACCACCTGCATGAGCCAGCGCTCCGCATCACCCAACACCCTTGGCGCCACGCGCTGCTGTTACCGCACCCGATGAGAACGTTACTTCCGTTCCTGCTCCTGCTGCTCTGCCTGGACCTTCCGGCGCAGGTGCGTGTCAGCGGGAGCATCCTGCTCGGTGGCGCGGACCCAACGGTGAACGGGCTGTCCACCGAGGCACCCGCGGATGCGCTGCTTCCCCTGGGGCTTGAACGAAGCGGCCAGCACCGCACTGCCCAGGCCACATGGACCAGCACTTGGAGCGTGGACCTCGATGCCCTGCCGAACGGCCCCGCTGCGGGCACCGCCCTGCTCATCATACCGCCCGATGGGGCCAGCGGTCCCGTGACCCTTGCCATCAATGGTGGACCGGCGTGGCCCGTGCTCCGCACACCGCAGGACACCCTGACCGCCGAGGCCATCCCGCCGGGCAGTGTCCTGCACCTGATCCACGACGGAGGCGCGTTCCACCTGATGAACGGAGGTCAGGACGTGGACCGCGACTGCCCGGCCGGTACTGTCATGGTGGGCGGCCGCATCTGCACCGAGATCGAGGAGCGAACAGCGGCGGACTTCGAAACGGCGATACTCACCTGTGCAGGCATCGGCGCGCGCCTCTGCTCCTGGGGCGACCTGGTGGCGGCCTGTCTGCAGCGGAATGAACTTGGGCTCTTGCAGATGACCAATAATTATGAATGGACGGCCAGTACGGCGAACGAGGACGGTAGTGCCCGCGTTGCGCTGGGGTCTAGTTGTCAACAGATGAGCGCTGCCAATACCGCGATCGCCAACTTTGCCTTCCGCTGCTGTTTAACACGCTGACGCTTCATGAAGATCAACGACCGACGAGCGATCTTGACCAACGTGCTGGCCTGCTTCGCACTGACCACCCTGAACTGCACGGACCTTTCCGGACAAATGAGCACGCTGGAGAACGGCACGCTCACCATCAGTGAGGGAACACGGGTCACCTTCATGGAACCTGTTGTTCTTGCCATCGGGGCCGGTGCCGGAGTGTTGAACAACGGCCTTCTGGAACTACGTGACGGCCAATTGACCGAACCGGAAGGTGGTCCGATAACGGGCACTGGCTTCGAGACCGCTTTCGCTGTACTAACGGGGGGCGGTTTTGCTGCGGAACCTGGCGGGCTGGGCTTGCACCTATCAGGGACGGCAAATGCCGATACCCTGTTCATTGTGCGTGGACACCAGCCCATCGTGGTGAACGGGACCATCAGCAGTGTGGCGCGCTGGTTCGAGGTCGTGCCCTCAGCAAACGTGTCAGCCGCCATCATAGCAACGATGCGGATAGACCTCACAGAGCTCAACGGCATTGCTCCCGATCTACTCCAGCTCCACCGTGCACTGACGTCAGAGGGCCCCTGGGTGCCCTTACCGTCCAGCGCGGATCCGGGGAACCTGACAGTGGTCGCCGAAATGGACATTACGGATCGGTTCGTTACCGCGTTCAGTTCGGATGTTATGACCGGCGTTGCTGACCGTTCCACTTCTGCGACCTGCCTTGTATGGCCGACCCTGGCCCAGGAATTTTTACACATCCGGCTTTCCGATGGCACACTGCTGCGACGGATCGAAGTCTTCGATATGGCCGGGAACTTGGTCAACCTTCCTGGCCTTTCGACAGGATCGTCCTTTACGACCATACAGGTGGAAAACCTGCGGCCTGGTTTGTATACGTTGCAGGTGAACGGGACCCACCGCTCCAGATTCGTGCGCCAATGAGCACCCGACTCTTTCTTCCGCTGTTTCCGCTGTTGTTCACGTACGGGCCTTCCCTTGCCCAGCTCGATCTTCCCGTCTCCCTGGAGCTGGTGGGTACCTCATCATCCGCCCGCCAGGTGCTTAACCTTGGGCAACCCACGGATAGCACCGCTGCTGTATCCTTGGAAGTTGCGCGTGGCCGAACGACACAGACCGTCGTGGCGACCGGCCAGAGCACGCTGACCGTATCCCTTCTTCCACCTGTAGGATCCATCCAGCCCGGTCTGGAACTGACCGTGATCCCTGGCGTACCTCACGATTCCGCCCCTGAACTGTTGGTGAACGGATCAGGTCCTTACGCCATCGTGGACTGGCAGGGTAATCCCTTGGATAGCGCTGAAATGCCCGTGGCCAGGCCATCACGCATGGTGTTCGATGGGATCCGATTCGTACTGATGAACAGTGCTGGCAGGCCCTGCGGCAATGGCTATTCCATCGTCTCCAACGCGCTATGCATCGAGGACAGCTCACACGAGCCCCTGAACTTTCGGGATGCAGCCGCCTACTGCAATCAGAACGGTGGTCGTCTATGCACCATGACGGAGTGGGCCGTTGGCTGCCATCGACTGCCACCGTTCATCAGTTCGGTGAACAGTTTGGAGTGGGTGGACAGCGCTTCGAACAGTTCAACCCAAGGAAAGCTGGTGGGTATCGATCGCATCACACAAGCGATCGGGTGTGACTTTGGCGACACCTCAGAGCAGAACAACCTTAATCGTTTCAGATGCTGTTCCGATCGTTAGACTGTTGGGTCCTCTGGGCGTTGACCGTCACACCGTCCATCTGTATCGGGCAGGTCGAACTTGATGTCCCCGTGCACTTCACTGGCCCCACTGACACCCGTACAGTTAGTGGCGTGGCCGACCCCCTGGACGGCAATGCAGGCATTTCCTATGGAGCATTCGCCAAGGGTGTACACGCCTGGGCGGATGCCGTTCCCACTCAAAGTGGTCTATCGCTCGCAGTGGCGCATTCATCAGGTGCGCTCGCAGAAGGCACGCTACTCAGGTTCATCGCTCCCACCACACGCTACGGCACGATCACGCTCAGCATCAATGGTGCGGAACAAGGCCTTTTGAAGCGGATGGACGGCCTGGACCCGATCAATGGGGACGTGGTCGAGGGAGCTATACTTGAAGTGATGCTCGTCGGTGATGGCTGGACCCTGACATCTCCATCCATCGCGGGTTGTCCGCCCACCAGCTTCCGTGTGAACGCACGCTACTGCGTGGACAGTCTCCGAGCACCCACGCTCATGAACATGCATGACGCCATGGACTA
>CAYZBO010000004.1:36459-68654 GCA_964476665.1 uncultured Chryseobacterium sp.
CCATGGGGCAGGTGGCCGTGGACAATGCCGTTCAACTGAGCGGCGACAGCGACCCCATGCGACAGGTCACCGGGTTGCGGAATGCAGCCGCGCCGGGCGAATTGGCGAACGTGACAACCATCCGGAACAGTATCCTGGTCGCTGCAGAGCCAATGCCTCCCCATTGGAGCATCAGCGTGCCAGCGCTCGATGGTCCTCCCAGTGCGGGCGCCTCGCTGTACGTGCAATTCATGGATGAGACATCAGGACCGTTGCAGCTCCGTGTGAATGGATCGGTGCCCTACCCGGTGCTCCTGGATGGCACCACCCCACTTGATGGCGCCGCTCTCACACCTGGAACGATGCTGAACCTTGTGTTTGACGGAGCCGCGTTCCAGGCCTTGAACCATCTGCGTGATCGCTCATCATCGTGCCCTCCGGGTATGGTATCAGTGAACGACCAGTTCTGCATCGATATCCAACTCGCCCCGGAGGCATCCGATTTCTTCGAAGCTGCCGATCACTGCGGATCACGGGGCGCCCGGCTTTGTTCATGGGCGGAGTTCATGGCCAGCTGTGTCATCCGTACCGACCTCGGCATTGCGATGACCGGCCAGTATGAATGGGTGGGCAGTGCCTGCAACGAGAACGGTCTTGCACGCATATCCGGTTCATCAGGGTGCACCTCTACCGCGTGTGCCTTCGCGACCGGTGACCAGGACCGCAGGTTCCGCTGCTGCACTGACCGTTGAGTCACCGCCGCACCTCCTCGAACAAGCGCACGAAGCCGTCGGTCACCGCCGCCCAGGTGAAGCGCTCCTCCACGCGCCGGCGGCCCTCCATCCCCAGCTGCATCCGTTCCAACGGTGTGCGGTATTCCAAGCTCAACAGCGCCTGGTGCAGCGCATCCGTATCACCCGGAGGCAGCAGGTAGCCGTTCGCTCCATCCACCAGTTCGGCGGTGGCCCCCACATTACTGACGATGATGGGGCGTGCCCGCACCATCGCCTCAAGCACCACCGTGGGCATGCCCTCGAAACGCGTGGGCAGCACCAGTGCATCACAGGTGCGGTAGAGTTCATCGAGGCCCGCATCGTCCACGCGGCCCATCAGAAGCACGTTGGAAGGCAGCCCCTGCGCCCGGTATCCGGCCAGCAGGGGGCCATCGCCCACCAGCTGGAACTGGAAGTCCTGCGAGCGCCCCTCTTCCTCGAGGCGACGGGCCACCGCCATCAATACATCCAACCCCTTGTTGAAGGCGAAACGCCCCACGAAGAGCAGGCGCAACGGTCTGTGGTCATCGGCCGGCAAGGGCTGCGCCGCCACCGCTTCCACCGCGTTCGGAAGTACGACAACGCGTGTCGGAGTGCCACGCACCAAGCCCTGCAGGATGGTGGTGAGCTTCCCTCCGAGCGAGATCACCGCGTGGGACCGGCGCACCAGGTGGCGGAGCACCAGGCGGAAAGGCAGCCCCATCAGGCGTTCCTTCCGGCCCAGCATCTGGAACATCTCCAGCCCGTGCGGATGGATGACCAGCCGCTCGCTGAACGACGCGATGTCCTGCCACACCGTGAAGCCCTGCGCCAGGATGACATCGGGCTGCAGCCGGTGCAGCTCAGTGGCCACACGACCGCTGTAGCGCCACAGTTCACGCAAGTAGAACTTACCGGTATCGATGTCCGCGATGGGCACCTCGACGATGCCCAGTGAAGGGTCGAAGATGGGCGCCTGGTGCGGATGGATCACGGTGAGCCGAACGGCACCGCTGCGGGCAAGGTGCTCGGCAAGCAGGCGCGAATGGCGTTGCATGCCGCCCATGGCGTGCGGGAACACACCATCGGTGCACAGCACCACGTGGGGCTTTTCAGAACGCGACATCCTCGGTGAGCAGGGTGGCCACGCCCTCATCGATGCTCCAACGCGGTTCCCAGCCGGTGATGCGCTTAAGCTTGCCCACATCGGCCAGCAGATGCATGCGCTCCACCTTCCGCACCCGCGCCGGGTCCACGTCGATGTGCAGGGGCTCGCCCAGCTGCCGCGCGAAGGCCTCCACCACCTCGCGCACGCTGTACTCGATGCCGCGGCCGATGTTGAAGATCTCCACCCCGTCGAGACCGGCGTTGAGCAGGGCCGACATTGCACGGCCCATGTCCTCGGTGTGGATGAAGTCGCGCTTGGGGTCGAGGTTGCCCAGGTGCAGGGTGCGCGCACCGGCCCGCACCTGCTTCTGGATCTCGGGGATCAGGTGCGGATTGGTCTCGTTGGGCCCGAAGGCGTTGAAGAAGCGCCCGATGATCACCGGCGTGCCGGTACGGTGGTGGAACTCGCTCGCCAGCTTCTCCGTGGCCAGCTTGGTGATGCCGTAGATGTCCAGCGGCCCCAGCGGATGGTCCTCCGCAATGGCACCCTCGGCGATGGGGTACACCGCGGCGGTGCTGGCCACGAAGACCTGACGCACGGAGCCGGCGCGCTCGCAGGCATCGAGCACGTTGATCGTACCGGTGATATTGATGTCGGCCGCCTCCACCGGATGCTGGTTGCAGTAGGGAATGAAGTGGATGGCCGCAAGGTGAAGCACCTGTTCCGGTCGCACGGCCTCCAGCACGGACATCACAGCGGCCCGGTCGCGGATGTCGGCGCGGTGGAAGTGCGCATCGTCCACCGGTGCCAGTTCACGCCGGCCGAAGCTCAGGTCGTCCAGCACGAAGACCTCACGGCCCTGGCCGGACAGTTCGCGGCAGAGCGCCGAACCGATGAAGCCGGCACCGCCGGTGATCAGGACCTTCTTTCCCATTCTGCTTTGCGGCGGTTTGGGGCCGCACCGCGAAAGTAGGACCCGTGGTCGAGCTAGGTGGCAACCGGACTTTGTCTCGGCAGCTCATCATAACTGGATCAAGGAGGAACTGCGGATGACCGGACCCGGATCCCCAACGATCGTGTGCAGGCTCGGGTCACCATGGATCCAGCCACCATCGCTCCTGCTGAGTTCATTTCAAGGTACCTTTGACCGCCATGCCGATGTCCGCCCCTGTGCTGATCGTGTGCCACATTTTCCCGCCAGCGTTCGGGATCGGTGGGCGCAGGTGGGCCAAGTTCGCAAAGGCATTGGCCAGGCGTGGGCATGTGATACATGTGATCGCCGCCGAACTGCAGCCCGGCCAAAGCGACTCTCCCTGGGCCACAGACGTTGATCATCCGAACATCTTCGTTCACCGACTGCCTTGGAACTATCCAGCGGTCATGAAACGCTGGCCACTGAACCGGTTCTGGGATAAAGTGGCATATCGCGTTTGGCTGCGCGTGTTACCATTGATCAGCAGGGGAAACTACTTTGACAAGGCCATCTTTTGGCGGAAGGCACTACTGCGGAATGCTGGTGAACTGATCCGTGAACATGGTATTAAAAAGGTCGTGATCTCCGGAGCTCCCTTCCGACTTCTTGTCTTCGGTACGGAACTGAAGCGACTACACGGCATCGATCTTGTCTCTGATCTAAGGGACCCATGGACATGGCACATAGAATACGGACACAGTGCCTTGTCATCCAGTAAAATGGATCAGGAGCGCGCCTTCGAACGGCAGGTCATGATGGAAAGCGACCATGTCATCGTTCCATCGCAAAGCATGTTGGCGCACCTACAGGCCTATTACCCGACCCGACATGAACGCTTTGTGCTCCTGCCGCACACGATCGACGCCGAGGAGTTGGGCGAGCCCAAACCCAACACCCGTAAGGAATGCACACGCTTGATCTACGCAGGGACCCTCTATGGCACTTCTGAAGCAGGTCCATATTTCAAAAAGCTCCTCGCCGCATTCGATCGTCTGAAAGCTCGATCACCGGAGGTCTATGATCGCACCCGCCTGGACCTGTACATCACCGGCAAGGAATCCGAGGTACATCGTGAATTCATACAACAGAGCGCCCATCGCGATCGCATCCATTTCCACGCCCCCATAACCGCGCGCGAGATAAGTGAACGCATCTCTGCATCGGATGCCGTGCTGATCTTCATCCCCAGTTACAACAAGGACTTCCTTGGCACCAAGTTCAATGAGACCTTTTATCTGCGTCGACCGGTCATCCACGTGGGTGACCGCGGTGCCGTCGGTACATACATCGAGCAGCACCGGTTGGGCACGTCCATGACTGTGGATGCGGTTCCCGATCGACTGCCGGAGATCATTACTGGAGAGGTACACCTCGATATCGATACCACGTACGACCTCAGTGAACTGACCTTGGACCGTGTCACCGATCGATTGGTACAGGAGGTGCTTCAGCTCTGAGATGCCGGGGATCGACCACCCAGAACGCTCAGCAATTGAGCGTATTCCACACGATAGGCCCCTTTGGTGAAGTGATCCTGGGCATAGCGAATGGCATGGTCGCGCATCGCGGCCGTTACAGGCCGTAGCACAGGTAGCTCCCTTCCGCTCAGGACCACTCCGAGCCCCGCGCACTCAACTGTGGCGCTCAGATCACCCAAGCCCTCGCTTGTGATCACGCGCAGGCCACAGGCCAGGTATTCCGCGAACTTCGTTGGGCTGGCCACCTCGTTCGTTATCGTCCGTTCCCGCACCATGATGCCATAGTCACATGCCGCCATGGCAGCGGCCACATCGGCATGGTCCAGCCATTGAACGGTAACCCGGCCAGGATGCCGCTGTGCCAGGGCTTCAATGTGGGCATCCCTGCGACTGAGGAAAAGCACCTGCAGATCCTTCCGTTCGGAAAGCCAGCGGTCCAGCACGTCCTGAAGCAGCCGGAAGGACTGCCAGTCGGCAGAACTTCCGCTGTAAACCAGTCGCAAAGTGCCGTCCCCTTCTCCTGTACGGGCATCGTGCGCAGGCCGCCAACTGTCGGATAATGTGCATGGTATCACAACATGGGCATCGCCCGCATACGCATAACGCGTGCGCCAGTGGTCCACCAAAGCCTGACTGACCGCGAGGCGATGATCGCTGTGCAGCAGGGCAGCCCGCTCAACCTGACGGACAGAGGCGATGAAGGCATCATCATCGATGATGCGATATTCCTCCCATTCAGCGGCGTATGCACCACGGCCGTCATACACCACACTGCGCACGAGCCCCCTTGACCGTGCGCCCAATGCAAGGCACGTGGCGAACGGACCCCGGCACATGATACCGGTGGGCCGCATCAGCCAACACATCACGGCGACCACGAGCGCGTTGGAACGCCACCTGCGCATGCCTGGCACCATCGGCACTACGATGGCCCCGGGGCATCGCTTGCGGATAATTCGGCGACTGGACAGAAAGCCCCGGCCACTGACCAGCGCGAGCAGCCGCACTCGAGGCCCGCCGAGCGTGTTCAGAAAGGCCACCACATCGGTCACCTGGCTCCAGTACACCCCACTGGGCTGGTCGTTGTAGGTGAGGTAGAGGATCACAGCACCCGTTCCAAAGTATCCACGATCCGCTCCGTGGCGTGGCCGTCCCACAGCGGCGGCACTTCACCCTGCTTGAAGGTGCCGTTCTCGATGCGTGCGATGGCGGCACGCACGGCATCCATGTCGAGGGGAACGAGCTCGTTGCTGCCCAGGGTCACGGTGATGGGGCGCTCCGTATTGGGGCGCAGCGTGAGGCAGGGCACCCGGCGGAAGGTGCTCTCCTCCTGGATGCCGCCGCTGTCCGTGAGGATGAACGCACAGGTGGCCACCAGCTTCTGGAAGGCGAAGTAGTCCAGCGGCTCGGTGCGCACCAGGCCCGCAATGGCATCGGCCTTGTCCTTCAGTCCGAAGGCTTCGATGTTCTTCACCGTGCGCGGATGGATCGGGAAGACCACCTTGCGACCGGAGGCGCACACGTCGGCGATCAGGTCCAGCAGGGCCGACAGCCGCTCGGGCACGTCCACCGTGGCGGGCCGGTGAATGGTCATCAGCACGTGACCGCCTGTGCCCAGTCCCAGCTGCTCCAGCACGGGAGAGGCCTGCACCTGCGGCTCGAAGGCGACCAGGGTGTCGATCATGGTGTTGCCCACGAAGTGCAGCACCTCCTCCGCGTGGCCGTCCTTCCGCAGATGGTCCAGGCCGCTCTGCTCGGTGATGAAGAAGTGGTCGGTGATCGCATCGGTGAGCACCCGGTTGTGCTCCTCGGGCATGCTGCGGTCGAAGCTGCGCAGGCCGCTCTCCAGGTGACCGATGCGCACGCCCATCTTGTTGGCCGTGATGGCCGCGGCGAGCGTGCTGTTCACATCGCCCACCACCATCACCAGATCGGGCCGCTCCTCGGCGATCACGGTCTCCAGACCCAGCATCACCTGCGCCATCTGCGTGTTGGGGCTGCCCGCGCCGATGCTCAGGAAGCGGTCGGGCACCAGGCCGAACTGTTCAAAGAACACGTCGGCCATGTTGGCGCTGAAGTGCTGGCCGGTGTGCACGATGCGTATGTCGATCGTCCCCCGTTGTGCGGCGACCTGCTTGAAGCGCGTGACCTTGATGAAATTGGGGCGCGTGCCCACGACGATCAGTACGCGCTTCATCCCAATGTTTTGGTGTGGCTGCGCGTGGCGATGATGAACTCCGTGCTCGGGGTGTCGCTCACCTTGCGGGCCGGTGCCCCGGCGATGGTGCAGAACCCTTCGGGGAAGGAACTGTTCACCACCGAATTGGCGCCCACTGCCGTGTTCGGGCCGATGATGATGTCACCGAAGAGCTTGGCGCCGGGGCCGATGTAGCAGTTGTCGCCCAGCGTGGGCACCAGGTCATCCGGTCCGGGGCGCGTTCCGATCACGACGTCCACATGGATGCGGCAGTTGGCACCGATGCGGGCATCGGGATGCACCACGATGGTGCCGCGGTGGGCGATGCTGAGGCCGGGACCGAAGACGTTCGGCGGGATGTCGAACCCGCAGCGGATGCTCTGGGCGTGGAAGCGCACCGACCAGAATTTGTAGATGAGCTTGCCGAAGAGGCCCTGGTGCTTCCGACAGTTCATGTAATACTCCACGCGGCGCAACAGGCGCTGGAACATCCACACCTCATCGAAGAACCGATTGGACGAATGCTCCCTGCGCAAGGCGATTCGATCAGCCTCCAAATAGGCTTTCAGGTCGTCACGGGAGCGTATCATTCGCGGAGCGGATGCGCCGCAAGTTACCGAATGCTGCGGCAATGGTCTCCGCCGCATTGAACCCGAGCACCTTGTATGCAAGGCAATAAGCACGCGACAGGCCGGGAGCGGGCCTCAGTTCCACCCCATCGGGCAAATGCAGCAGCATCAAGGACCGGGCGCCAGCTCTATCGATCCGGTAAAGCGACCTCAGTGCGAGAAAGATCTGTTGGTCGACCTGTTCAAGCTCACTGGCAAAACGCGCCGCATCGCTGGCGCGCAGATGATCCCTTACCTCGACACGCAAAGCGATATAACGGATCAGATTGCCCCCCTCATCGCTGCGGCTGATCGAGCCTGATCGCCGCTTATTGATCACCGCCCCCACGACCGGATCGATCAGGATATCATGACCAGCTTTCAGGATGCGGAAGGAGAGTTCATAATCCTGGCTGCTTGCCTGGTCGGCCTTCCATCCCCCCACTGCTTCAAGGACCGAACGCTTCCACAGGTTCGCGCTGGTCGTACCCATGCTTCTGTCTATCCAGGCAGACCAGGGCGCCGACCGTAAGGGCAGCACATCTTCCTGCCTTCCATCGGGCCATTGGTTGCGATAACCACCCACCACGATCGCCGGCTCTCCGGCTGCAACAGCACGTTCCAATTGTCGCGCGATCTTGCCCTCCACCAACCGATCATCCGCATCGAGGAATTGTACATACGTTCCCGATGTTCCCAGCAAACCTTGCTGTCGGGCTCTGCATGCACCCTGGTTCGTTTGGGTGATGACCCTCAGCTCCCCGGGTCTTTCAGCGGCCAAGCGGGCAAGTACCCGGGCCGTGCCGTCCGTACTTCCATCGTCCACAGCAACGACATCCAACTCCACACCCTGCTGCGCCCATACCGATCGGATGGCCGCTTCCACGTAGGGCTCCACATTGTAACAAGGAATAACGACAGCAACCTTCATCAACCAGTTCGATCACCATTGAAGGACCAATGGACGAACAAGATAGGACCCCAGTGTTTCTCACACCAAGTTCTCTCCACCAGTTGTCCGGGCAGTCGGATGCTCAAAGGCATCGGGCCATCCTTCCGAAGTTCTTGTTCGCGCTGTAATGCTCCAGCCAGAAGCTACGCACACCTGCACGGAAGGCCAGGTCGGCGCCGTATCCATCCGCGGCACGCAGCAGCTGTTCGGCGACCATGTCCGAAGGCGCATCCGGTGGGACGAGCACACCGGACCGCGGGGTCACCACCTCCCCCACACCACCTACTGCATCGGCCAGCAATGGCACACCGAAACTTGCCGCCTCCATCAGCGACACTGGCACACCTTCATCGTCACTGAACAGGACGCAAAGGTCAACAGGACATCGACGAAAGTGATCGACGACCGCAGTGTTCGGCACTGCGCCGCGCCATTCCACGCGAATGTGGCCCGGCAGGGACCGTGCACGCTGTCGCAGGTCCTCGAGTTCGGGGCCATCGCCAAAGTGGATCCAATGCACAGGGCGCATCACCCGGTGCAAGACATCGATGAGCCGATCCATCCGTTTGGGTGGGCGCAAATAGGCACTGGACACAAGCCTCACCTCATGGGATGGTGACCAGGGCCCGATCCCATGGTCGGTCGTTCCCAACCGGGTCACCTTCACTTTGTCCGCAAAAGCCGGATAACGCTGCCTCAGGTACGACGCACCGTGCTCGGATATGCAGAAGACCCGGGCCACCTGCTCCATTTGGGCCGATCGGTACGGGATGGAGACCGCCCCGCGCCGATGCGCATACAGGTCCCAACCGTGCGCGAGGGTGGAGAAGGGCACCCGGCTCCCACGCACACGTACACTTCCCAGAACGGACACCCAATCCTCCATCCAAACGCTCAACAGCGCGCTTTCCTCAAGGGCCTCACCGGTCATGAACCCAGCCAACCGTTCAGCGCGGAACAAGATCTGGCGCGCATGGCTGAGCGCCTCCTGCGCGCCCCGACGGTCCGATGGCCAGCCATTTGAGCGGTCATGCATGGTGCGCAATACGCGTGGCAGGAGCATGAGCGTTCGGAGCGGGGCGATCGTACGGTGCATATCCTCCCACAAATGCACCACCTCAACACCTGCGGGCAGCACCACGCCGCCCGTCCCCCTGTACATGGGCAGGATGCGGATACGCTCAAAGTGTTCGGCCCAAACGGGCAATGCGCTCTCCAGAAAGGCCTCACCGCGCCCTTCCGGGAACTGCCGGGTGAACAGCCATAACTCCCGTTTCATGTGTTCCGTTGCCGACTTTGGCGGCGCATCCACACCCGCAGTGAATAGTAGACACGCGCCATCGTGATCCGCCCCCCGCTACGCCAATACTCCCATACCACATCCAACCCTTGCTCGGGAAGATAATGGAACAATTCTTCCCAGGCAGTGCGCAGCCGGCTTCGGAACGGCCCCATTGGCAATATACCTGAGCGTGCCGCCCACTGCTCCAGATGCTCCAGCCACGCTTTGAATGCCCGCACACCGGCCGCATCCGGTGGCTGGGGGAAATAACGTGCACCATACGAATGGACCATCAACGACCCCTCGGCGGGTATCGGATGCCCCAGCGCGGTGAGCACGCGTGTATGCAGGGCGCGGTGGTCCGCCCAACGATCGCGACCGTGCACGGTGTTCTGCCGACCTTCACGATAGAGCAGCCCAACGTCATTGAGGTTCGCCAGTCGCAGACCACGACGCACCGCCTCAAGTTGGTACAAACGATCCTCTCCGTAGTACGGCCAGTCAGCCTTGTAGCGCAAGCCGGTGCGTGTGAGCGCAGAACGCCGCACCGCCATGGTTGGCTGGTACATGCCAACGCCGAAAACAAGCTGTGCAAAGATCGCATCGTGGTCTGGTGGACCATTCCTTACGATGTCCATGTCATGGAGCAAGGCAAGCGACATTCCGCAAGCATCCACAGCGGGATGCGCATGCATGAAGGTCACCTGACGGGCGATGCGGTCCGGCATCATCACATCATCAGCATCCATGCGAACGATCAGCTCGCCCTGTGCCTGATCCATGCCATGTTGTGCAGCAAGACCCGGTCCTACGTTGCGGGGCAGCTGCACCACCCGCAGCCTCGTATCGGTGGAGGCACCAAGGATCGCCGCACTCTCATCCGTACTGGCATCATCCACGGCAATGACCTCCAGCACAGGGTACGTCTGTGCCCACACGCTGGACAGGCACTCCGCCAGGTAGGGGGCCTTGTTATGGACGGGTATCACAACTGATACCGTCATGATGGCATGTTCCTATGTCGTGAGGAGGGCATGTGCGAATCGTTCATGGACCACTTGAGCATGAAAATGAGCAGCCCAGAAGGCCCTGATGCGCGCCCTCCGCTCCATATCCCCGCTGCGGGAGGCCAGTTCCTCGATGCGTTCGCGCAACACATGAACAGGAACATCCTGCGGGAGCAGTGACCCGGTCTCCTCGTTGACGATCTCCGCAACACCGCCGGTGGAGCAGGCAAGTAACGGGATGCCGAAGCTGGCCGCCTCCTGCAGCGCCACAGCGATACCACCTTCCGAACTACTGGTATGGACGAACAGATCCACTGGTTCCGTTCGGTACCATTGCATCACTTCATGGTTAGACAAGCGTCCCTTCAGATCCAGGCGCAACTTGGGGCCTCGTGCGGCAGAAGCCAGGATACGCTCACGCTCCGGGCCATCACCGAAATGCACCCAATGCACCTGCCTGTCCATCCCCGCCAATGCCTCTGCCAACAAGTGGACTCGTTTCAAAGGGATCAGGTTGGAGCAGGAAACGATCCGCAGCGTTCTTGATGGGGACCACGGCCCCATGCCATGATCATCGGTTGCGGTTGGAGCCAGACCAGTCCGTGAAGCCATCTCCGGGTGTCGCTCCAACAAATGCTCCCGTGCCGCTGAGCAGGTGAGGAAGACGTGCGCTACATGCTGCAGATGGAACGCCCTGAACACCTGCCATCCATGGGGTGCCCGATGCTCATACAGATCGAACCCCCGCATGCGCGAAACGAACCTTACCCGCGGATCGAGCATCCGCCACAGCCCCAGCACGGTGGCCCAATCACTGGTCCAAGATGAATACAGGACCACCCTTTCCGGATCGTAGGCCTTACCTAACACATCCTTGAGCTGAAGCACCCGAAAAAGAGCCTGGCGCATCTTGCTCACCACCTCCCTGCGTTGCTCGTGTGCAACCCTGGCACTGGGCGCGTTCCGGAACACGCTCCTCCACAAGCCCACCCACAGTCTCCAATGCCGGACCATCTGCCAAAGGCTCGCCGCACGATAGGGATCGGCAAGTACATCCCGCACCTCCACATTGGGTGGCAGATGACGTATTCCCTGGAGCGGTGCCAGGGGTAAAACCAGGACCCTGCTGAAATGTGGCGCCACAATTTGAAGCTCGTGCTCCAATGAATTCTCCGCCGTTCCGTACGGGAAATTGATGGTGAACAGCCAGAGCTCCTTCATCGCCAGGGGTGCAGCGCGCCGGCCAAAGATACCCGCCGTGTCCGCTACGGAGCGGCCGGGGGCGCAGCCTGCCGGGGTGGGCGCAACCAGTACTTGAGCGCGTAGCTCAGGCGCGGCCACGCATGCAGCGGGTCGCGACGCAGGTGCGCCCACACGGGGCCCCAGCCATGGGGCGGCAGGCGGTAGAACAGGTCGTTCCAGGCCTTCGCACAGCGCTCCGCCAGGGCGGCCTCCGTGGTGTGCCCGCTGCGCCGGTTCCAGGCCTGCAGGTGCTGCAGCCACCCATGCACCGCCCCCACCAGGGCGGCATCGGGCGGGGCGGGCAGGAGCAGCGAGGCCGCAAGGTGGTGCTCCACCTGTTCCGCCGTGATGGGGATGCCCAGGGCCTCCATCACCAAGGGCACCCGAATGCGGCGTGCAGCCACCAGGTCCTGCCCGTGGGAGATGTTCTGCTCGCCCCGCCGGTAGCGGATCAGCTCCGCTGGCAGGTTCCCGAAGCGGGTGTGCGGGGCCAGTGCCACCCAGAACAGCCAATCCTCGCCGATGCGCGGCCATTCGTCGCGGTAGCGGATGCCATGCTGCCGCAGCACCGCGGTGCGGAGGATGCTCGCCCCCTGCGCGATGGGCACACCGAACAGCAGCTGCGCCTTGCAGGCCGCATCCGTCAGCGGGAAGGTCCAGCGATTGGTGTCGTTGCCGAAGAGGACCACCTCGCCGCTGGAGGCGCCCACTTCCGGATGCGCTTCCATGTAGGCCACCTGCCGCTCCAGGCGCTGCGGATGCATGAGGTCGTCCGCATCCATCCGGGCGATGTAGGTCCCGGTGGCCGCGTCCATGGCCCGCTGCACCGCACCGGCCGGACCCAGGTTGTGTTCCAACGCGATGATGCGCAGCCTCGGATCGGTGAAGGAGCGCAGGATGGCCAGGCTGTCGTCCGTGCTGCGGTCGTCCACCGCGATCAGCTCGAAGTCCGTGAAGGTCTGTGCGAAGATGGACGCGAAGGCCTCCCGCAGGTAGGGCGCCTTGTTGTACACCGGCACCACCACGCTCACCTTCACCCCCGTAGTTGCTTCCATTTGCGCTGCAAAAGAAAGGCCCACCAGCCCGGCGGACGCATGTGTTCTGCCACCGTTGCCAGGCGCGCACGGTCCGCATCGTCCATCACGGGCAGCCACCGGGCCGCCTGCGCGTGGAAGCGGCGCATCATCCGGTACTGCCGGCGATCATAGCAGCCGCCGTACCATTTCAGCAGGTGGTGCACCGCCATGGCGGCCACCCGATCGCGGTGCTCCGGGCCCACCGGCAGGCCCCGCAGCGCAGGCCGCTCCTCCACGCAGAGGGCCATGATCCCCGCCAGCTCCTCCTCCCCCACCTCCAGGCAGGCCCGGTGCAGCAAGGCACCCGTCTCCTGCACGAACACCGGCGCACCCGTGGTGCTCTTGCTCTCCGCATGCATGCGGAACACGGCCCACGTGCGGTCCACCACGCGCACACCGTCCGTACCCTGCTGGAACAGGATGCGCCACCAGAGCTCCAGGTCCATCACGTAGTGCAGCGCCCGATCGATGCCCCCCGCCGCCCGCAGCACGTCCATGCGCACGAAGGTGGCCTGCTGCGCGATCCGCGGATGCACGAACCACGCGCGCCGGTCGGTGGCCGACTCCAGCGGCATGGGCTCCTCGGTGCCGTCCGCATGGCGCTTCAGGCGGCGCCCCGTCACCACCGTCACGGTGGGGTCGGCGGCGAAGATCGCCGCCACCTCCCGCAGCGCACCGGGCAGCAGCAGGTCGTCCGAGTTGATCCACCCGAAGAGGTCGCCGGTGGCATGGGCCAGCCCCTTGTTCAAGGCGTCGCTCTGCCCACCGTCCCGCTCGGAGCACCACCAGGCCAGTCGGTGGGCGTGCCGCTCCAGGATGGCCACGCTGCCATCGGTGCTGCCGCCGTCCACCACGATGTGCTCCACGTCGGGATGGTCCTGTTCCGCCACCGAACGCAGGCACTCCTCCAGGTAGGGCGCCTGCTGGTAGCTGGGGGTGATCACCGTGATGCGCAGCGGCTTCATGGGCGTGCAGGGTGTTGCGCAGCCACCGCGCGGAACAGGTCCTTCACCGCCGCCGTGCAGGCCGCGCGCCCGAAACGGTCAGGCAGGGAGGCCAGGGCGCGCTCCGACAGGGTCTGTCGCAATGTGCCATCGTCCATCACCTGGGCCATCCGCCGGGCCAGTGCATCGGCGCCCCCGTCGTAGAGCAGTCCGCAGGCCGCCTCTTCCGGGGCGCCTTCGGTGGCCTGCAGCACCTCCGGGTGGGCGCCCGAACGCAGGGCGATCACCGGCAGCCCGTGGGCCAGGGCCTCGATGGTGGCACGCCCCAGCGCCTCGTGGCGCGAGCAGGCGAGGTAGGCATCGGCACCGCGGTACAGGGGCCCCACGTCGGGCACGAAGCCGTGCAGCTCCACCCAGGCATCCAGGCCATGTTCAGTGATGCACGCACGCAGCGCTTCACTGCGCCCGCCACCCACGATGTGCAGCCGCGCGCGGCGGCCGGTGGCGTGCAGCAGGGCGAGCGCCTCCACCGCCTCCACCTGCCCCTTGGCCGGGTGGATGAGGCCCACCACCAGGAAGGTGAAGGGGTCCTGCGGCGTGGAGCGTTCGGGCGGCAGGCTGCGCAAGGCGTCGAGCTCGGTGGCGGAGAAGAGGCCGTTGTAGATGCGCTGGAGCCGGCGCACCGAAGGCACACGCCTGCGGACATCGGCGGCCACCACATCGCTGATGGCGATGAGCGCCTGGGCCCGGTCCAGAGCGCGGGCGAAGCGTCGCGCACCACCGTCGAAGACCATCCCGTAGTGCGCCTCGGGCAGCTCGCGCAGGTGCCACACCAGCGGCCACCGGCCGGCCTCCACCAGGGCGGGCACCACACCCACCGCGGCGCTGTTGGCATGCACCAGGTCCACCTCCCAGGCCTCCAGCCGGGCATCCAGGGAGGGCAGGGCGGTGGCGTTGGCGCGCATCCGCTCCAAGGCCGCACGGCGCTGCTGCCACCGTTGCCGCAGGCGATGGTACCAGCGGCCGCTGGCGTGCGGCTCGCTCAACCAGGGTGCGAAGGGGACCACCGCCCAGGGAACGTCCAAGGCATCGAGCGCGGCACTGAGCGCACCCGCATGGGGCATGATCACGTGTGAACGAACGCCGCCCGCTTCGCGCAGGCCATGCAGCAGGTCCAGCAGGCTGCGGTTGGCCCCGTACAGCTCGGTGTAGTGCGTGATATGGGCCACGCGCAGCGGACGCTCCATCTTCCGGCGAAAATACGGGCCATGCCCGCTTCAGCGTCCCCGCCGCCGCGCCGCCGCGAGCAGGTAGCGCCACCGCGCCACATCGCGCGGGCCGGCCAGCAGGTGCGCCAGCCCGCCGCCGACGGAACGGTCCGCGATGGGGTGGAAGGCCTTGCGCCACCGCTCCTCCAGCAATGCATCGAAGCGCTCCGCCGGGAACTCCCCCACCCTGCGGTTCCACTCCTTCAGGTGGTCGCACCAGGCACGCAACCGGCGCACGCGCTCCGCCGTGGGCTCTTCCACATGCAGGTTGTGCAGCATCAGCTGCAGGCCGATGGTGGCCGGGTCCGCCGGCAGACCGAAATAGGCGAACACCGCCTCGTAGATGTGCGCACGATCGGCCACCGGGTCGCGGCCATGCCGCATGTTCTGCGCGCCGATGCGGTAGTGGATGAGCACTTCCGGCAGGTTGGCATAGCGGGTGAGGCGGCTCAGGCTCAGCAGGAAGAGGTAGTCCATGCCCGGCCGCCGCCAGGCCTCGTTGCAGCGGGCGCCCTGTTCGCTCACCAGGCTTCTCCGGAACATGCAGGTGCCGTAGAGCACGGGGTCGCCGAAGAGCAGCTTCGCCCGGCAGTCGGCATCGTCTGCGGGCCAGCGCGACAGCACCTCCCCCGCACCGATCTGCTGGGCCGCACCGCCCACCACGCCCACCTCCGGGTGCGCCTCCAGGAAGGCCACCTGGCGGGTAAAGCGTTCGGGCAGCGCCACGTCATCGGCATCGAGGATGGCGATGTAGCGCCCACGCGCCGCCGCGAAGCCCCTGTTGGCGGCCGCCGCACGCCCGCCGTTGTGCGCCGCACGCAGCAGCCGCACCCGCGCATCGCCGATGGCCTCCACCCGCGCCGGTCCATCGTCCGTGCTGGCATCGTCCACCACCAGCAGCTCCAGGTCGGTGAAGGTGCCCGCCAGCACGCTGCGCACCGCCTCCTCCACGTACGGCCCCTTGTTGAAGAGGGTCATCACCACCGACACCAGCGGCGCCTGTGCTCCCGTGTCCATGGCGGCGAATGTAGGACCCGCCGCCTGCGCCACCGCCGCTACCTTCGCCACCCCCATGGCCCCCGCCGACCCGCTGTCCATCTCCGTGGTGATCCCGGTGTACAATGCCGCCCCCTTCGTGGAGGCCGCCGTGCGCTCCTGCCTGCAGTTCCCGGAAGTGCGCGAGGTGCTGCTGGTGGACGATGCGGGGCCCGATGACAGCCATGCCGTGTGCCAGGCCATCGCCGCCCGCGAACCGCGCGTACACCTGCTCACCCACCCCGGCCACGTGAACAAGGGCGCCGCCGCCTCGCGCAACCTCGGCATCCGCCACAGCACCGCACCCTTCGTGGCCTTCCTCGATGCGGACGACTTCTACCTGCCCAACCGCTTCGATGCCGAGCGCCGCATCTTCAGCGAACAGCCGGATGCCGACGGGGTGTACGGCGCCATCGCACCCCACTTCCACCACGAGCAGGAGCGCGACCGCTTCCGCTCCACCTTCGCCCACGCCATCACCACCGTCCGCAAGCGTGTGCCGCCCGAGCGGCTCTTCGAGGGGCTCAGCGGCGGCATCCCCGACTTCGGGCACTTCCACCTCAATGCCCTCACCGTGCGCCGCAGCGCGCTGCTCGCCCTGCACCATCTGCTGCGGCCCGAGATCCACCTGCACGAGGATACCGACCTGTGCATCCGCCTGGCCTGGCACGCCCGCCTCCATGCCGGCTCACTGGACACGCCGGTGGCCATGCGTGGGGTGCACGCGGACAACCGCATCACCCGCAACGAGCGCTTCGCCCACACCCACCACATGCTCTACAAGTGCCTGTGGGAGTGGGCCTGTGCCGCCGGGGTGGACGCCGCCGCCACCGAACGCTTCCACTTCAAGTACCGCCTCAACGAGCTGCGCATCCAGCCCACCCGCCTGTGCGCCCTGCGCCACGCGCTGCGCCACCGCCGCTACCTGGACCGCTACGACTTCCGAGATGCCCTGGTGGCGCACTTCGCCGCACCCGGCAGCCGCGCTGCACACCGGCTGCACGCCCTGCTGGCGCGCATCACCTAAGCATCCATCGAACGCGCCGGCACGCCGCGCAGCCGGTACGTGAGCCAGTAGCCCAGCCGCTGGCGCACCGCACCGCTCAGCAGCAGGTGCAGCAGGGCCGCCGCCGGCTCGTGCACCACCAGCGTGTGGAACAGGCGGTCCCAGCGGCGCTCCACTTCGCGCTGCAGCTGCGGGCCGGGGAAGAGCGCCGCCGTGTCACGCAACAGCCGCCGCTTCCACCGGTGCAGCGCCCACACACCGCCCACGCCCAGCGGCGGATGCGGCGGGTCGTACAGATGCAGGTGCAGCGCCACCTCCCGCGCGCTCACCGCCAGCCCCATGCGGCGGAACATCTCCGCCACCAGCGGCGGCAGGTCCCGGTGGGCATCGCGCCCGTGCCGCATGTTCTGCTCCCCGATCCGGTAGTCCGTGAGCACCTCGGGCAGGTTCGCATAGCGCGTGTGCCGCCCCACGTCCAGCATGAACAGGTAGTCCATGCCAGGGGTCAGCCAGGCCTCCGGACAGCGCAGCCCGTGCGCCTCCAGCACCGCGCGCCGCAGCATGCAGGTGCCGTACGATACCGGCATGCCGAAGGGGGTCAACGCCCGCGCCTCGGCATCCGTCGCCGGGAACCGATGCACCAGGCTGCGCGCACCGAACTGCTGCAGCCAGCTGCCCACCACCCCCACTTCGGGGTGCGCCTCCAGATAGGCCACCTGCTTCGCCAGCCGCTCCGGATGCATGCGGTCGTCCGCATCCAACACCGCCACGTAGCGACCGCGTGCCGCCGCATAGCCGCGGTTGGCCGCCGCCGGACGGCCCGTGTTCACCGCGCTCTCCAGGATCCGGATGCGCGGGTCGCTGATGCGCTTCACCACCGCCACCCCATCGTCCGTGCTGGCATCGTCCACCACCAGCAGCTCCAGGTCCGTGAAGGTGTTCGCCAGCACACTGCGAACCGCCTCCTCCACGTACGGCCCCTTGTTGTGCAGGGTCATCAGCACGGTGACCGTGGGCTCCGGTGAAGGCTGTGCGTGCATCGCGGCGAAAGTACGGGACAGCGGCGCGCCGCTTCAGGCCGGGGGCGCTCCCTTCGCTGCCCGCGCCAGGATGTCCTGCAGCGTGGCGATGCGGTCCTCCACCCGGTGGTGCGCCAGCACGTAGGCGCGGCCGTTGGCGCCGTACTGCGCGGCCAGCGCCGCATCGCCCACCAGCCGCAGCAGGTGGGCCGCCATCGTCTCCACATCGCCCTCGGCGCTCAGCAGCCCGCGCTCCCAGTGCGCCACCACATCGGCGATGCCCGCATGGCGCGTGGCCACCACCGGCAGCCCGCTGGCCATGGCCTCCAGCACCGCCAGGGGCGTGCCCTCGCTGTCGCCGTTGGCCGTCACCACGCTGTGCTGCACAAAAGCGCGGCTGCTCCGCATCAGGCCGGCCACCTCCTCCGGCGTGCGCACCCCGCACAGCTCCACCGCCTCCTCCATGCGCAGGGCGCGCACCAGCTGGGCGCAGGCCTCGTGCAGCGGACCCGTGCCCACCATGCGCAGCCTCGCCTGGGGCCGCTGGTCCAGCACCCGCCGGAAGGCCAGCAGTGTCAGGTGCGGCGCCTTCTTCTCCACAAAACGCCCGATCGCCGTGAAGTGCGGCGGGCTGTCGGCCACCGCACCGGGGTGGAAACGCTCCACATCGATGCCGTAGCAGTTGTACACCACCTTGGACCGCGGCGCACCCAGGGCCAGCAGCCGCTCCTCCATGGCACGGCTCACCACCACCAGCGCCGCCGCCTGGGCGAACAGCCGCTTGTAGCCGTCCCGCTCGGCCGCCACATCGTGCCGGTGCGCATCGTGCCCGTGGAAGTGGGCCACCAGCGGCACCCCCGCCTCGGCACAGGCCTCCAGCAGCGCATGCGCCATCACCCCGTACTCCGCCAGCACCACCTCCACCCGCCGCTGCCGCAGCAGCTCCACCGTGCGTCGGTGCCGCTGCTTCCGCTCGTCCAGCCGCAGCACCCTGCGTTCCGTATAGCTCCGCAAGCGCTCGGCCGGCGTCACCGGCACCACCAGCAGCCGGTCGTCCACCCGCCGGGGCGGAAAGCCATCGCTGAGCACCGCCACCAGGCCCTCCAAGCGCTGCTCGTGCGCCGCGATGAAGGTCTCGCTGTACGCGTTGCGCGTGGGTACGGCCAGGGCGATGCGGGGGGCGCTCATGGGGGCGCTAAGGTAGGGGGCGGGGGTGGGGGATCAGGGGAGCAAGGTGCGCTCGCCACTGGTTGTGAAAACCCATGTACGCCACGCAGTGGGCGCAAGGCCCACCAAAAGCATGTAGCGGGTCTCGTCGGCCTCCGGATGCAACGCGGACGCCTGGGATAGCAGGGATGTAAGATCAGCCGCCAAGTCCATGGCCGCTGCCTCCTCCTCAGTATAGGTGAGCAGCACCTTCAGGCGCGCACGGCTCCGGATCAGTTTCCCCATCTCCCACCAGCATGTGGAGGGATTCAACTCCTGCTCAACTACGATGTCCGGCACTGCGGGATAAAAACGCTTCCATCCCGCTGGCGGCGCTGCGAGCACATGGTCAGGCTGTTCGGTGAGCACCAGATCGAACTGTTGGTCCTCCTTCCAATATCTCCAGTTGCCGCCCCCATGGCGTACGGCAAGATCACCAAAGGGACTGCCCTCCCCGGCGCTCAAAGGGCGACCAATGGTGAGCTCGGTCCAGTTGCGTGCGTGCCAATTGGCAGCCAGATCGGCGTGCTCCACGAAAGCGAGCCAGAGCGCAAGGAATGCAGCGGGATCCGTCAGGTGGGCGGCCTTGCGCTCCGCCACCGCCATCACCGACGGCGCTGTAGAATGGCCCTGGCCGCTGCCTCGGAAGAAATACCATTGGTAGTTCTCATGGGTGAACGTATCCACCCTGTAGTTGGGGATCATCTGCTTCATCAGCCCCTGCTGGTGCATGGCGCGCAGGAATTGGCTCATGGCGCGGGAGCTGGGGATCTCCTCATGGATCACCGGATCACGGCGCAGGTGATCATAGAGTTCGTTCAGGCGTATCTCTGCTGCGGTCAGAGGATCGCTCATCAGCCGGTCCAGCACCACCTTGATGCGGCGCAAGAGCTTCACCTGTCGTTGGGTCTCTTCGTTCATGGTACCATCGAGGCCTCGGCCCTGATACGTAATTGCAACTCCTCCCTCGCCTCCTCCCACTCCCCCAGATACCCCCGCATCAGGCTCTTCCACAGCTTCCCGTGGTTGGGCACGCACAGGTGCAGCAGCTCGTGCACGATCACATAGTCCTGCAGGCGGGGCGGCAGGGAGAGCAGTTCGTCGTTGAAGTTGAGGTGGCCGTTGGTGCTACAACTTGCCCACTTGCGGCGCATGGGGCGGACGCCCAGCCACACCACCTCCACCCCGATGCGGGCGGACCACTCGCGGACACGTTGCTTGAAGGCGGCGCGGGCGTCCATCAGATGCGATCGGCTTTCTCCAACAACGTGAACAGCCCATCCACCACCCGCGTCACCTGGTCCAGGTCGTCGAGCTGGGCGTAGATGGCGAAGGTGACCTTCTTGCGCAGCTCGCGCAGGTCCTTCTCGCTCGTCTTCCAGTGGGGGAAGGCCACGAAGGCCTCCTTGATCTTGCGGCTCACCGCCTCGGCATCGTTCACCTGCGCGTCCAGCAGAGTGCGGTACACGAAGTAGGTGAGGCCGTCGAAGCCCTTGGCGGCCTGCTCCTGCTTGCGCTGCTCGTTCAGCTCCACCTCCTTCATCAGGTCGGCCAGCGCGTCGGCGGTGCTGGTCTGGCGGCTCTCGAAGCTCTCTTGCACGGCCTTGGCGCGCTCGGCCATGGCGATCAGGTAGGGATCGTCGCTGTGCTCGTCCGCGTGCTTCTCGATGCTCTTGATCAGGTTGATCACCTTGGTGCCGTCGCCGGCGTGCTTCTGCTTGATGAGCTCGATGGTGCGCTCGTTGATGGGAACGAAATCCATGGGCGCGCTCACGTCGCCCACGGTGATGTTCTGCTGCACCAGCGCCGCCGTCTTGCGCTGGAACTCGCGGTCCACCTCCACGCGCTTGGTGTAGGCCTTGCGCACCACTTGGTAGATGGCGCTCAGCGTGGCGTAGGTGTCGATGTAGGGGCGCAGGAAGGCATCGGGGCTGATTATCTCGTAGAGCATCTCCACCTCCTTGTACTCCTTGAAGAACTCCTTGCGGCGCTCGGGGTCGCGGAAGTGCTCGACGAGCCCGTCCACGTCGCGGTCGTCGAAGCGGCCGCCGATGAGCTGGAGGTAGGCGGGCACCTTCTGCTCCATCTTGTTCTTGAACAGGCCCTTCAGCAGGGCGATGTCCTTCACGATGGCGTTGATCTCCTCGCTGTCGAAGGCCAGGGCTTTCTCCAGCTTGTCGAAGATGCCCACGAAGTCCAGCACGAAGCCGTGGGGCTTCACCATCTCGGCCTGCTCATTCTCGTAGGGGCGGTTCACCCGGGCGATGGCCTGCAGCAGCGTGTGGTCGCGCATGGGCTTGTCCAGGTACATGGCGTAGAGCACGGGCGCGTCGTAGCCGGTGAGCAGCTTCTCGGTGACGATGAGGATCTTGGGCTGCTGGTCCAACTTGGTGAAGGCCTTGCGGATCTGCCGCTCCTTCTTCTCGTCCAGGTGGAAGGCCTTCAGCGTGGCGCTGTCGTTGTTGTTGCCGGTGTAGACCACCTCGCTGTACGCGGCGGGCAGGAACTCGTCCAGCGCGTGCTTGTACAGGGCGCAGGCCTCGCGGTCCACGCCCACCAGGAAGGCCTTGTAGCCGAGCGGCTCCACGTTCTCGGTGTAGTGCCTGGCCACGAACTCGGCCACCTTGCGGATGCGCTCCTTGCCCTTCAGGAAGTTCTTCAGGTTCACGGCGCGGTCCAGCACCTTGTTCAGGTGCTCGATGTCCGCCAGCCCCTCGGCCTCGGCCAGGCTCAGGAACTCCTTGTCCAGCGTGTCGTGCGGCACCAGCAGCTCGTTGGGTGCCAGGTTGTAGTACAGCGGCAGCGTGGTGCCGTCGGCGATGCTGTCGGCAATGCTGTACTTGTGCAGGTAGCCTTTGTCGTCCTCGCCGCCGAAGGTCTTGAAGGTGCCGCGCCCGTAGGCCGTCTTGTCGATGGGCGTACCGGTGAAGCCCAGGTAACTGGCGTTAGGCAGGCCGGCCATCAGGAAGTTGCCCAGGTCACCGCCGGTGGTTCGGTGGGCCTCGTCGATCAGCACGTAGATGTTCTTGCGCGTGTTGATGTTGGCCGGCATGTCGCGGAACTTGTGCACCATGCACACCACGATGCCCCGGTAGTCGTCCTTCAGCAGCCGGTTCAGCTTGCTGATGCTCTCGGCGTGCTCCACGTTGCCGAGGCCCAGCGCCGCCAGGTTCTTCAGCATCTGGTCCTCCAGCTCGTTGCGGTCGATCATCAGCAGCACCGTGGGCTTGTCGGCCTCGGGGGCCTTGAAGAGGAGCTCGGCGGCCTTGATCATGGTGAAGGTCTTGCCGCTGCCCTGCGTGTGCCACACCAGGCCGCGCCGCTTCACCGGGTCCAGCGCGCGGTGCACCACGCGCTCCACGGCGGTGGTCTGGTGCTGGCGCAGGATGAACTTGTTCAGCTCCTCGTCCTTTTCGGCAAAGACGATGTAGTCCTTCAGCAGGGCCAGCACCTGGGGGATGGCGCAGAAGGTTTTGACTTTCGCCTCCAGCCGGCCGGGGGTGTATTCGGATGGCGGACCTCCCGGTCCGCCCGAGATCCCGGTCGCAGCGGCGTTCCCGGATGGCGGACCTCCCGGTCCGCCCGAAAGCTCCGCGCCGGACGTATGTGGCGGACCGGGAGGTCCGCCTACCGTCAGCTCGTCCTTTTCGTAGAGGAGATACTCCCCAGCTTTCAGCCCGCTCTCTGTCGGATTGTTCCGGATATAGTTCCGCGCCTGTTTGAAGTGGTCCTCATTGCGCATCAGCCGATCCCAGTAATCGTCCATCCAGAGTGCACCGGACTTTCCGAGGCGTTTGTTCACCTCGCGGGCGCTGAAGCTCTTCCAGGACTTCACGATGTCGCCAACGGTGTGGTCTCCCAACGGACGGAACAGCACATGCACGTGGTTCGGCATCACCACATAGCTCACCAGCTCGAAGTGTTGGCCATCGAAGTGCTGGAGGGTGTCACCCACGATACGGGCGAGTGACGGGTCACGGAACGGGCAGGAGCCTTTGCCCGCATCCAGCCATTTGTCCATCCGGCGGCTGAAGCGATCGAAGTACTCCAGTTCGGTGGCCTCGGTCCACGGCTCGGGATGGGCTCTTAACCACGCATTGCGTTCGGCGGTCCATTCGTCCAACACTTCGCGGGGAAGTGAATCGCCCATGCGCCAGGTGACCGAGCAGTACACACCGGGTTGGTGCCAATGTGGCAAACGATGTTCGCGCGGGTTGACGGAAGAGTACGGGTCGAAGAAGCGCCCGGTGGGCGGACCTCCCGGTCCGCCACCATTTCCTCCACCGGAGCGCACCGGCGGACCGGGAGGTCCGCCTACCATATCCCTCACCAGCTTCCACTCGAAAATGTTCCGATTCACCATGTTCCAGGTCACACCATACTTGAAGCCGATGGCGTCGGTGGCGGTGAAAAGCTGCTGCGGCACCATCACCTCGGGCGTTTCGCGCTGGTAGCGGCGCAGCTGGTCAATGCCCAGGGCGATGCCCTCGTCCTTGGTGGCGTTCTTGCACTCCACCACCAGCACGGGGATGCCGTTGATGAGGAACACCACATCCTGCCGGGTGGTGTGGTGGCCGTTGTTGGTCACCCACTCCTCGGTGACCTCGTAGACGTTGTTGTCCTGGGGTGGCGGACCTCCCGGTCCGCCCGAGACCCCCGCGGCGCCGTATTCGGTGGGCGGACCTCCCGGTCCGCCCGAAACCCTACCCGCACCGGCACTCTGCGGCGGAGCGGGAGCTCCGCCTACCGAAGGCCCGCCGATCGCCGAATAGTCGATGAGCACCAGGTCGCGCTCACGGTTCTCTTCGTGGTCGAAGAACTTGCCCTGGTTGCGCAGGTGGGCCAGGAACTCGCGGTTGCCGTAGATGCCCGCGTGCAGGTGGCGCAGTTTGCCGGGCAGGGCGCCGGGGGCCTCGGCGTACAGCGGGTTGAAGCGCCGCACCTGGGCGTGCAGCAGCTCCTCGAAGAAGAGCGAGGCGTTGCGGGCGCGCTCACTGCCCTGCGCGGTGGCATCAAAGCCCCTGCGCCGTTCAGCCTCCTCCCGCGGCACAAGCGACCAGCCCAGCTCCTGCGCATAGGCCAGGATGCGCGCTTGTACGGTCTTGTGTTCGCCGGGGGTGGGCATTGCTATGGTTGGGAGAGGAATGCGATAGTCGCCTTGGCCTCGTCAAATGCTTCCGTGAGCTCCGGCAAATTGACGTAGTGGTAGCTTACAAATCGAACTCCATCATCTTCTAAGCGGTTGAAGAAGTAGCAAGCGTTCTTAGCCGTTGTGGGCGAAGCCCCTATGTGAACTAGCGGCAACAACTTAATAGCAGACATATTCCCTGAAGTGAGCAGATAGAGCCTATCAACATCCATCCAAGTGTTCAGACCGAAGACATCCTTAAGAAACTCGCTATTGCTTCCTCTCATAATCGCAACTTCGTTCTCAAAGACCCCTCTTCGCGGGATGCAATGGAAAGCCTGAACGAGCTTTGATCTCGACCATAGATCCTCCATGGCCTCGCGCAGCTTCTGGAGTTCACCCAGCAAAACCTCGTTTCTCTGGGCGGCAACATCGTTCCCCAAGGCACCACGGTGCCCGAGCCACTTGTTACGCAGCGTATTTGTTGCGGCGATGACTGCGGCCAGTTCCGGCTTTGACAGGATTCGCGCTATCTCAAGAGACCTATCAGCAAAGAGAGTTGCACAAAGCTCCCGGTCCTCCTGCGCCTTTTCCGGGGGCTTCCCTTCCGCTTGGAGTAACTGACGTGTTTGCTTGCCCAAGTAGTCGATTACAGTCTTCCATGTACCGAACGTTGCTCGTTCAAAGCTCAAACGCTGTTTTGCCAGTCCGCTCTGCAAGCGTTGTTTGTGTTCTTCGAACGCCTGTTGGTTGGAACTGAACGCACTCAGCAATAGAACGCTCACAAATTCCGCGGTCGCTTCGAAGAAATGCTGCAACAGTTCATTCTTGGCTCGGTGGTCATTCGTATGCGATGCCTGCCATGCACGCAGGATAGATGCCAACGGAAACGGCAAAGTTTCATACCAAGCTTCCAGGCTATGGTTCGTGTATTCCTTCAACCCAACGCTTAGCCGCTTAGAAACCTGATCCAGTTTTTCCCTTGCCACGTCCAACATTCTTGGGTCGGCCCATGCTGTGCGGCGTATGTCGGCAATTTCTGCCTGCAAGCCGAGGATGACGTTTTGCTCAGCGTTTAGTCGCGCCTCCAATTCTAGCATCGCCTCTTGGGCAGGCAAGGCGGGCACAAAGACCTGGACGAGAGCAAGGGTCGACTTGTTCAGTTTCGGGATCACGCCTGCTTGCAAGCCACTTCGAGCCGAGCGCCCTTGCTCCGAGTTGAGGTATTGCGCCACGAACGCAGACCTAGACTTCGCGGGGTCCACGATGACTTGGGCATAGTTCTGCGGTTTCAGTTTCAGGCTCTCCGTGCTATCGAGCACATCGCTTGTCCCGATCAGCGGCACATAGATCGCGTTCTCGGCTTCGGGGAACCGGAAGTCTTCACCCGTCCGACCAAGATTCACCTGAGTGACAAGTTCTCCGAGCGTATTGGGACCTGTGCCGTAGCGTTCTGTGATCGCTCGTAGTTCATCCTCTGCCTGTAGCGCTGCGATACCTCGAAATGTCGCGGGGTCAACAAACCGGCCTAATTCCAATGAACCACCTTCCCGGTTGGCCTTGTAGTTCTCGATCACGGTTCTAGTGGTCGCCTCATCGTTGCTGAGCTGTCCAACGAACATCCGCTCCATGGGCCGCTTTCGGATCACTACGAGAGAAGTGTGCACGCCCGCATACGGGCGGAAAGCACCCGAAGGCAATTCGAACGCGGCTTCGATCCCCCAGCCCAACTCCGGAAAACGATGCCTCACAGAGTTCTGCCTGAACATGAACGAGGCTGGCATCACGAAGAGACCGAGGCCTTCCGGCCCCATGCGCTCGATCGATCTCAGAAGGATAGCCTCACCAAGCTCTGGGTTTGCACTGATCGAGACACCGCTGACATCAATGGGTCGGCCCAGCCGAATACCGAACGGTGGGATGCACACGACCAGGTCTGGCGCGAATGAAAGTCCGGATAGCGTATTAATCGGGTCACCAAGGTGCCACTCGCAATCCGGCAACAAAGCCCTACCCAACACCGCTTCCTGTGGCATTTGTGTCAGCGCGTGTCCTTTGGCGCCTACAAGAGCGCTAAGGACGGATCCGAGCAAGGCACCAACACCTGCTGATGGATCAAGGACCGTACTGTATCGGTCGTCCCCGATCAATTGCACCATGGCCCGGCCTGCGAGCTCGGGCACATGCAGTGGACCAGCACCATGCCCTAAGGGCCGGAGAAGCATCGGGTACCACTCCAAGGCACCGGGGGTATCCAACCTAAGCCCATGCAGCGTCGCGTTCAGCGCAAGCGCGTCAGGAGATACGTGACCTCCCTGTCCGCGGAGTTCATCCGCCAGCTTCCATACGGCTTCCTTGCTCATGCTTACTTCATCTAGTATGCGTTCGAACGGTCTAATGCTCGCCGGGGGGCATCTGAACGCTCTAGTGCAGCTCAGAATGAATGCTTCTGAACTATTTGTGGACGAACTTCCTTCCACGTCGGGAGTCTTCCTACCGTGAGGATTGAGCGTCCGCGCGCCTTTTCAAGAAGACTCCCGTACTCGATACGACCGATGAGTTCATCCAACTCCTTATGAAGTGCCTTTAGCTGATCTAAGGATGCCCCGTCACTACCAAACACCTTTCTTGTGGCGTTTGGTACATCAAGCGAGTTGCGCAGGGAATCACTGTCTATAAAGCGCTTCAGCTCGGCGCGCGCATTCCTTGCAAGTTGGAGATAGTCGTTCTCTCCCACGGTCAATGCAGCGCTCGACATATTCCAAGCCACGCCGGCAATATCGTAGCTCGAAATATCAAGCTCGGGGTCAGCGTCATACTTCAGCGTCTTCAAAAGACGAATGACCTTCCGAAGGGTACCGGTCGTCTTGTCCTTCTCATCGATTCGATAGTTGTGCAAGAAGGGCTTGTTCTTTATTGTGGTCGGCACCTTGGAGTTCAGGATTCGCACTCCCCGCACAACCTTCTGGTTGTATTGTTTCCAAATCTCCGTGTCCCACCAGTTACCAATGACTACATCGATAGTGCGCTCCAATGAACCGCCTTCGAGCCTAATGGATTTACCAGGTGCGTCGTCGACCTTAACCTCTGGAAACTTCCTTTTCAGTATCTGCGCCGCCTCAGCTCTCATCGAAACGAGATCTGCCAAGGATTGAGCGTAGGGTCTCGATGGAGAGGGTACAATTCCTTCGTCCACACAGGCAAAACAGCCATGCAGCGCAAGCAAGTCAATATCACTATGCCTCTTGATGTGCGTGTCATTCGTAACTGACCCCTGATAGTCAAATTCAACTAAGATCTCAGCGGGCAAATGCTCTTGTAGCTGATTACGTACTCGCTCGCCTTGTTCAAAGGTGATCTCCGTGAATCGTGGCTCAATTGGCGACATCGCATCCACCATGTACTGGTAGTCCTTCTGAGCGCTCGTTACAGTGAGCGACTCATAAAGTGCCTTGGAGATAACGTCGTCCGGATTGCGACGATTCCAGAGTCGTGTGTACTTATCGGGACGTGCCATGGCTAGTTGAAGAAGTCAGTTATCTGCTTTTCCCGTGTTGAGTAGGAGTATCGACCCTTTTGGACAAGAAGGTCAAGTTTCTCGAAATTGCTCTCTGTGAAGTCAAGAGCGAGTTCCGGGCTCTCAAATCGCTCGCTAACCCTTATGCTTGGTATCTGTGGCAGTAATAACCTTGTCTGCACTTCAATCGTGTTTGAACTGACGTTAAGTGTTCTTTGAAGGATTTGAACCACGGCAAGCTTTCTCTTCTGACGGTCAATCCATTTGCGTTTCGGTTCAGGGTAGTGACCAACACCTAGGCTCAATAGACGGATATTCGCTGCAGGTATCTTCCAAGCATTCAATGCGTCGGAAGCAGCTATCAGTGATGGATTGTTGGCGCAGAAGCCACCATCACGTGCTTCGATCCTGCCGTCGTTAGCCAAGTCCAGCATGCATGGCTCGAAGAATGGCGTAGCTGAGCACGATGCCCTTACTGCATCCGCAACTGTGCAGCCGAACCCCGGAATGAAGGTCCCCTTCATACTGTAAGTTGCATTAACCTGGTCCTTGAAGATCAATGGCCTTTCATGGGTCCAATTCGTTGCCACGATGCCAATGCGCGTTTGGAAATCAGACCAACTGACACCGCCATAGAACTTCTCAGCGGCCTTCTTAAGTGCGGCTGATTTCCTTGCACTATTTCGCTCACCAAGGATGGCTGGAACGTTCTCCTGGTACAGCTTCAGAACTTCATTAACCGTCTTGCCAAGACCAAGCAATGAGCCAATGATGGCACCGGTGCTTGTTCCGTAGATCGCGTGGAAGTGAGACGACAATGGCTTGCCAACGAGCGCTTCCAACTCACGTAGAAAGCCGATGCTATAAAAGCCCTTAGCACCTCCCCCGTCAAGGCAGAGGATGTTGAAGCGGTCTGTGCTGTGAGTGTCGCTCATAGTTTCGAATAGTTCGTTCTACTCACCCACCCTCACCTTCCCCGTCATCAGCTCATGAAGCAGCGTGCGGAAGAGGGCTTGGAGTGCGGTGCGTTTGCGCTCAGCAGATTCGGCCTTGTGATCAACGGCCTCGAGTGCGGTGACGATTTCCCGTTGCTCTTCTAGCGATGGCTTCGGAACCCACATGCGCCGGACCGTTCCCACATTGAAGTGAGGTTGAGCGAGGCCGATCTTACCCGCGCCCACTTGCGCTTGGGCAGCATTGGTGTTCACAAAGCGGCTGAGGAACGACCCGATGACCTCCTGCTTACTAGGACGAAGGATCAAAAGGTCAATACAGTTGCAGCCATCGAAGTCGTCGGGTAGCACGCACGACATTCCAACGTTGGCGCCGGTGCGCACGATGAGCACGTCACCAGCCTTCAATCGCGACTTGCTAACTGGTCCCTCATTGGCTTCCGGGGAGATATAGACCATAGGCTCGCGTTGCATCCAGTTCACGCGGACATTCTGCGATCGCAATGCTGGAACACCTTTGGCGACGTAGTACTGCATTGGCTTCACCACGATGCCAACAGTGATCATCTCGCAGAGCGATTCACAGTGCACTACTTCCCAACTCTCCGGCACCCTCCCGATCTCCGTTTCCTTGAGCGCTTCGCCGCTCAGCCCTTCGGTGAAGAGCTTCTGCATCAGGGCCTGCTTCAGCTCGGTGGTGGTGCGCATCAAGCGCTCCTGCTGCGCGATGGCCTCCTGCACCGTGCTGAGCACCTGGGCGATGCGCTGCTGTTCGGGGAGCGGGGGTAATGCGATCTCCAGGGCATCGATCTTGCCCTTGTTCAGCGTGTGCCCCTTGATAGCCTTGTCCTGGTAATCGCTGTAGTTGATCTGCGAGAGATAGTAAGCCAGGTAACGGTCATCGACCTTCTCGCGCTCGGGCACGAACGAAATGATGGCCTCGTTGTGCAAGGCTGGAATGCCCAAACGCGCAATGCGCCCGATGGTGAGCTTGAAGGACATCAGCAAGCTGCCCTCTGGGACGAGCTGCCCGCGGAATACACGCTCAAATGCCTTCTCGGTGACCTTCTCGGCAGTGTCTTTGACGATGCCGTAGGGTTCCATGTCCGAAATGCTCACCCATGGATAGGTGCCATCCTTCCAATAGCTGACATCATTCCTCGGCGGCGTCCTGCCCAAGGCATACGTCGTCAGGTCGCGGAAGTGCGCTGCTTCCCAGCCATCGGGCAATGCGTCGATATCGAGATGCTTGAACAGACCCATCAGAATCCGAGTCTGGTTAGGATCCGCTTCAACTCCGCATCTGTCCGCTGCGCCTCGTCCTCGATGGCCTCCAGTTCCTGCACGATCTGGGGGATGGGGCGGTAGCTGGCGGCCTCGCCGGTGTGGATGTAGCGGCTGGGCGAGATGTTGTAGTCGTTCTTGGCGAGCTCCTCCACCAGCACGATGCGGCTGAGCTTTTCCACCTGCTGCCAGCCGAGCATCACCTCCGCAACGCGGTCGATGTGTGCGGGGGCGAGGAAGTTCTTGGGCTTGCCCTTCTCGAAGAGCTGGCCGGCGTTCACCAGCAGCACCTGGCCCTGGCGGGCCTTGGGCTTGGCGCGGCGCAGGAAGAGCACGATGCCCGGCGCGGTGGTGTTGTAGAAGAGATTGTCCGGCAGGTAGAGCACGCTTTCCACCAGGTCGTTCTCCACGAACCAGCGGCGCACCTCGCGCTCCTTGCTGTTGCCATCGTTGCCACTGCCGCGGCTGGCGGCGCCGGTATCGAGCACCACGGCGGCGCGGCCGGTGGGTGTGAGGCTGGCCAGGATGTGCTGCGCCCAGCCCCAGTCCGCACTGGCCTTGCCGGGGAAGCCCGCGCCGGTGGGGAAGCGGTCCAGCTCGTCGTTGGCATAGTCGGCCTCGGTGAACCAGTCCTGGTTCCACATGGGGTTGGCCACCACGCGGTCGAAGGCCTTCAGGCGCCCCCGTTCGCGGAACTTGGGGTTCTTGAAGGTGTCGCCGATCTCGATCTGGCCCTGCATGTCATGGATGATCATGTTCATGTTGGCCATTGCCCAGGTCTCGGGCACGTATTCCTGCCCATAGAGGCGCAGGGGAGCATAGGCGGGCGGACCTCCCGGTCCGCCACTATGCACGGGCGGACCGGGAGGTCCGCCTACCGGGGAGGGGGTGCCGTCGCTCCATCCACGGCTTTCGGGCGGACCGGGAGGTCCGCCTTCCTTCATGCGCCGTTCCATTTCGCTCTCGCACTTCACCAGCAGGCCGCCGCTGCCGCAGCAGGGGTCGTACACCTCCATGCCGGGTTCGCACTCCAGCACGCGGGCCATGATGGTGCCCACCTCGCCGGGGGTGTAGAACTCGCCGGCGCTCTGCCCGCCGCCCTCGGCGAACTTGCGGATGAGGTACTCGTAGCTCTTGCCGATGATGTCGGCCTCCACATCGTTGAGGCCAAGGCGCTTGGTGCTGATGGCCTCGATGAGGTTGCTGAGGCGGTCGTCCGCCAGGTCGCGCTGGCCGTGGGTGGTGGCGTTGAAGTCCACCCGGTCGATGATGCCCTGCAGCAGGGGGTTGGCCTTGGCGATGTCGCGCAGGTGGGTGGTGAGCTGCTCGCCGATCTGGTCGCTGAGGGTGCGCACCACGCTCCACACAGGCTGCTCGGGGTCGGCGGGCTGCAGGGGCAGGTAGAAGCGCACGAGCTTCTTGTCGGCCTTCACGAGCTTGAAGGCCTTTTCGCGGCTGCCCACCTCGGCGGCGATGCGGTCCAGCTCATCGTCGAACACGTCGCACAGGCGCTTGGTGAAGATGAGCGGGAGGATGTAGTCCTTGTACTTGGGGGCGTCCTTGGCGCCGCGGATGGAGCAGGCGGCATCCCAGATCCAGGTCTCGAGGCTTTTGTCGGGCTGGGGCTTGGGGGGCTTCCGGTCCGCCCGGGGTTTCTCGGCGGACCGGGAGGTCCGCCTACCGGGCGGTCGGCCCGGCTTCCGCTTCGACATGGGGTAGGGCACCGGAGGTGGTTGGGTGGCTGTTAGGCCAGTGGCAGTTAGGCTTGTAGGCTCCTTGGCCACGCTGCCATTCCCCACCAACGCAATACTCCCCCCCCTCCCCCGGCCCTGCACCACCTGGCCGCTGGCGACCAAAGCCTGTTTCACCTCCTCATAGGTGGCTTCATCCCAGCCCAGGAGTTGACGGGCTTTGCCATTGCCGAGGCTCTGGTGTTCGGCCAACAGGGCCAGGAGTTGTGCTGCGCTCGCTTCCATCGTGTGCGGCACAAAATAATACGCCCTCTCCGACAAATAATGTCGTCCTCCTCCCTGTTTTCGGGGAAACGGCGCATCGGAAAATTGTGTAAGGCGCCGGGGTGATCAGGAAGGCTCCGACGACCTGTTCCAACCCCACCACCACCGAACCCCTGCGCTCCGCGCACCACGGGAACCCCACGCCCGCCAGCAGGTGCCGGAGGCA